>NZ_JAELTV010000056.1 GCF_016429005.1 Pedobacter sp. ASV19 | reverse complement strand
AGATGTGTATAAGAGACAGGGTTGATCCTGCTAAGCAGGTTCAGATTAAATGCTTTAGTAAAACCTTGAGCATCATTATATGCCCTTCTGATCACATCAGGATGTTTTTTCAAATCAAAGCCTATCAACAAAACATCTCCTTTTTGTAAATAAGAACGCAGTTCTCTGCAAAACTCAAGAGCAGCATCGGTTTCAAAATTTCCAATGGTCCCTCCTAAGAAAAGAATAACCTTTCTTTTAGGTGAAATCTGGCTGGCATAGGTAAGCATGTCAAAATATTCCCCATTCAAACCCTTCACTTTTAATCCGTCTATTTCCGTAGGTAATTTCTTTTCCAAATGCCCGATCATATCTGCCGAGATGTCAATAGGCATATAAGTAAAATCAAACTTTTGCCTAAGCATTTCCTTCAACAAATAACTGGATTTAGTTGCGTCTCCTGCACCCATTTCAATCAGATCAAAAGTATCAAAGCCGTTTTTTAGTACCGTAGCCAACTCTGCAGTCTTATGCTGAAAAATCTCCAGTTCGCAATTCGTTGGATAGTATTCCTCGCAATTCATAATTTGCTGAAAAATCCCATCCCCGGCATGATCGTAGAAATATTTTGAATTCAATCGCTTTGGGGTTTCTCCAAGATCATGGAGTACATCTTTTAAAAATTGCTTCATACGGATTACTTTACGAGTCTGATGCCACTGTACATCCAGCGCAAATGGGGGTGAAAAAAGTTACGATAGGTCTTACGGCTGTGCAATGCTGAAGTTGCTACAGAAGCCCCCCTGAGCACCTTCTGGTTTACCATAAACTTGCCATTATATTCACCTATAGCTCCGGCAGCTTTGGAAAAGCCTGGATATGGTAAATAGGCACTTTCGGTCCACTCCCACAGTTGGCCCCATTTTAATTGATCAGCAGCCACTTCCCACTCAAATTCAGTTGGCAGTCGCATCCCTTTCCACTGAGCAAAGGCGGCCGCCTCATAAAAACTTACATGGCACACAGGCTCCTCTGGTTTTAAACGATTCAAGCCTGATAAACCATAGCGATACCAGACGCCGTCTATCAGATGCCAGTATAAAGGTGCAGAAATGTGGTTATTCCGAACCCAGTCCCAGCCTTCTGCATGCCAGAAATTGAAATCCCTGTACCCACCCTGATCTACAAACTCCTCATATTCCGCATTGGTCACCAGTTCAGCAGACAAAGAAACTGCCTGAATATAAACCTTATGAGCATTCAGCTCATTATCAAAACAAAAACCCCTGCCTTTGTAACCAATCTCATAAACACCTTCCTCTATATCTGCAGCTTTCGACCCTGCAGCGGAAAGCCCATATTCAATATTCTCTTTTCTATAAGGAGGAAATAAAGGATTATGCCCTAAAATATATTTGATATCATACCAGAGCAGTTCCTGATGTTGCTGTTCATGATTTAAGCCCAGCAAGATCAACTCTTTTAGACGCTCTTCTTCCGGTTCACGGGAAAGAAAATGCGACATGGCCTCATCAACATAAGCACGATACTTGTAAACCTCATCCACCGTAGGACGGCTTAAATTGCCGCGATCTGTCCTGATCACCCTTGCTCCAATAGTCTCGTAATAACTATTAAACACATAATTAAACTCTGGATTATACACCTGGTAACCTGTAAAAAAAGGCCCGAGAATAAAGGTTTCAAAAAACCAGGTTGTATGCCCAAGATGCCATTTAGGCGGACTTACATCGACAACCGGCTGCACCACATAATCTTCCTTTTCAAGATCGGAACAGATACTGGTGGTCATGGCCCTTACGGCCAGATACTGTTTCAAAAATGACATATTAATTCTCTTTTATATAATGGACCAAATCTGTTATACTTTTAATATTCAAATCAGCAGCCTGTTTTCGTCTCATCATTAAAGCATAACTATTATTAAAGCCAATAGGTTTTAACCAAGTGAGATTAAATTGACGGCTGAACTCTTTTTTCACATAACCAAACACCGCATCTTTATCTTTTGGAATCCCATTAAGCACAGATGGAGAAGGATGTAAGATCACCAGCAAACCAGTTCCCGTATATTCAGGATAAAGATCTATCTGATCATTTTTAAGGGCATCAAAACAAATCTGAGTTCCTCCTAATCCTGTTTTAGTTTCCACATCCAGATGAGAATACCCCCTGATCAGCAACTTATACATTTGGGCCAGAATATACTGTTCACCAAATACCTTTGACCCGATTCTGATCAGCCCCTTTCCCCCAGGTAAAGCAGACTGCAGCAAATGATGTTCAGAAAGAAAATCAGAAGCAACTTTCTCCGGACTCTGTTTCAATTTATCCACATTATAATTCAGCCCGGTCATCTCTTCATCATTCAGTAATCCGGAGAGTTTATTTAAAACCATTTCCAACTCAGGATACTTCTTTAATACATCCTGCCGAACAACTGGCGCTGCATAATAAGGCGGAAAAATATGTTGATCATCTTCAAGGGTAATCAGATCAAATGCCTTTAACCTCCCATCTGTACTATAGCCGTCAATTACATCCAGTTTTCCTTCATAAGCAGCCTTATATTTCACTGCATCACTAACAACCACTGTTTCCATTTGCAATTTATACACCTCTTTCAGACCTAGATACCCATCCTGCCGGCCCATAAATTCAGGAGTAAAACCCGCAAGCATCCGCCCACCTATCTTAGATGGCAAAAAGTAAAAAGAGCAAAATAAAATAAACAAGAAAGGCAATAGGAGATAAGCCACCCTTACACGCTTTAAGCTCAGTTTCTGTACACGGGATAATAAAAAGTCCAGTATAACAGCAAGTAAAGCCGCCGGAATAGCCCCGGCCAGGATCATATTTGAATTATTCAATGCAATGCCGCCGAAAATAAACTCTCCTAATCCTCCCGCAGCAATATAAGCTGCTAGAGTAGCCACACCTACATTTATTACCGTAGCCGTCCTTATACCCGCCATCAGCACGGGAAAAGCAAGAGGCAGCTCCACTTTAATTAAAATCTGCCATTTACTCATTCCCATCCCTTTAGCTGCGTCTACGATAACAGGATCCACCCCCGTAATTCCTGTATAGGTATTTCTGATCACTGGCAGCAACGCATATAAAAACAAGGCCAGAATAGCCGGTTTTGGACCGATCCCTAAAAAAGGAATCATAATTCCCAATAAAGCAATGCTTGGAATAGTCTGTAGAATTCCTGCAAATCCAAGCACAGGTCCAGAAAATTTTCTACTCCTGGCAATCCAGATACCCAAAGGCACAGCTATCGCTATTGCAAAAACCATAGACAGTAAGGTCAAACTGATATGCGTTAAAGTCTGACTCATCAGCTTACCAGACTGCTGCACCATAAACTGTGCTAAACTTTGAGATTCCTCCATCGCCCTATCCCTCCGAAGTCAATAAGATTTCCTTCAATTTACCCGGCTCAAGCTGTTCCAACAACTCCCAGGCAGTATGTTCACCCATTTTTAGAGACTTCAGTTCGAGAAGTAATTTGTGTTCCTTCAAAAAAGAAGCTACGAATGTACTTTGAGGTTTAAACAGCAATTCTTCAGGTGTACCATATTGCATTACCTTACCTTGGTCCATTAAACAAATTTTATCTCCCATTTCAAAAGCTTCCTGTATATCATGTGTAACCAGGATGATTGTTTTTTTAACAAGCTCATCCAGTTCGGTAAACTCCCTACGTATATCTGCCCGGGTAATATTGTCCAAAGCACCAAATGGTTCATCCATAAGTAAAATTGGGGGGTCCGCCATGAGCGCTCTTGCAAGTCCTACCCGCTGCTGCTGTCCACCACTCAAAGCCGAAGGGTATTGTTTCCCCAATACGCTGTCCAGCTTCAATTTATCCAGCAATTCCATACTCCTCTCCCTGATCTTTTCTTTATCCCACTTCAACAATTTGGGCACAACAGACATGTTTTCTAAAACCGTGTAATGAGGAAACAGCCCATGATTTTGCAGCACATAGCCCATATGCCTTCGCAATAACTCTGGCTGCTGCCGTCCTACATTTTTACCATCAATATAAACCTCACCGAAATCAGGTTCAATTAACCGGTTGATCATACGTAAAGTAGTCGTTTTACCACATCCGCTGGTCCCCAAAAGCACCAGTGTCTCTCCCGCCGCAACTTCAAAATTGATCTGTTCGACAGCAAATTTACCATCAAATTTTTTACTCAGGTTTTCAACTTTAATCATCTAGTGCCATAAAAAGGTTATTCAAAGATTCTGCATATAAAGGATGAGCAAAGATCATGTTCCTGATTTGGTCATAGGTAATCTTTCCCACCATAGCCATCTGTAAGATAGACATAATTTCGCCACCCTGTTCACCAATTACTGCGGCACCAAGCAGCAATTTAGTTTTTTTATCTGCAATGGCTTTCATAAAGCCCCTGGTTTCGCCGTTTTCCAAGGCCCTGGCCACATTCTTCATTGGAATTTTAGCAACTACAATATCCAGCCCAAGTTCTTTGGCTTGCAACTCATTGATGCCCACCCTTCCTAACTGAGGATCTGTAAACATACAATAGGGCAACAGCCGCCCTTTAATCCCTTTTTTCTCTCCGTGTAGTAAATGATCAATCAGCACCAGATGATCGTTATAGGCAATATGAGTAAATGCGGGACCTCCCTTCACATCACCAAGTGCATAAACACCTTTCACGCCGGTTTCCATATGGTCATTAACTTTAATGTAACCCCTGTCATCACAAACGATATTCGTATTTTCCAATCCAAGCATCCTGGTCTGCGGATCCCTGCCAGACGCCATTAACACATGGCTGCACAAATGCGTTGCTTCCTCTCCATTTGTCAGGATGCTGGTACGGATTCTGGCGTCTCCAAAATTTTCAAACTTAACAGCCTTAGTCTGTAGCAGTACCTTTATACCCTCCTCCTGAAAAACAGTGCTTATCTCCCTGCAAACATCTTCATCTTCATGTGGCAATAAACGATCGCCCTGTTCCAGCAAAGTCACCTCAGCACCAAATCGCTTAAACATCTGTCCAAACTCCAAGCCTATATACCCCCCACCCACGATCAGCAAATGAGATGGAACCTCTTCCAATTCCATAATAGAGGTAGAAGTAAGAAATTTGATTTCAGGAAGCCCTTCAATTTTCGGAATTAACGGCAAGGCACCCGTATTGATAAAGATATGTTTAGCTTCAAAAAGATCAGCCCTGTCATTCCTCATTACCTGTACCTGGTAATCAGCTATAAATTTGGCTTCACCATATACTACACTTAAATTTGGAGTCTTTTCTATGCCTCGGACAGCGCCCTCCCTGAACAAGGAGACCAAATGATCTTTCCGCTGCATGACTGTTTTGAAGTTCAGTCTGTAGACAGGAATGTCAACACCCAGATCTTTACTTTTCCCAGCCAGATAAGCCATCCTGGCAGAAGCAACCATCGTTTTCGTTGGTGTACACCCATCATTAATACAGGTTCCACCAATCCATCTCTTTTCGATCAGAACCGTCTTCCAGCCTGCAGCAGCCAGTTTTTTGGCTAGAGGCACACCCGCCTGCCCTGCACCAATTACAATTGCATCAAATGATTTCATGAACATATAACAACGTTCAGATCAAATTGTCAGCATTTTTTTAATCTTTAATTATAGCATCAACGATACATGTGCTTTTTTACGCCCCTCTTCTAAATCCAGGAATATAGAATCGGCACTAGAAAGCTTCTCATGTTGTGTTTGATCCTGCTGAATAGCATAACAAATCAAGCCGGCAGCTTTGGCTGCTCTTAAACCATTTATTGTATCCTCAAAAGCAATACACTCGTCTTTTTCAACACCAAGCTTTGATACACATAGATTATACCCCTCGGGATCAGGTTTAGAATTGACTACGTCCGTTCTGGTCACCATCACATCAAAAAAATCGCCCAGATTGTTTCTCTTAAAGATCAGATCCACCTCAAACTGTGGACTCGCCGTAACCAAACCCAGTTTCAATCCTTCTTCTTTAAAAAATTGTAAGGTTTCCAATGCATAAGGCATCAAATTAATAGTCTTTGTCTCCAGTCCGGTCATACTCATTCGTTCTCTCCAGGCCATTAACTCTGGCAAAGGAACATCAAGTTGATAACGTTCTTTAATATTTTTGCTGTTTACTGGAAGCGGAAAACCAGCATAGCCTTTTAACCAATCCGCATAGGTCATCTCGTAAGAAAACGTTTTGAGGATTTCATTCCAGCACTCGAAATGAAAATATTCTGAATCAATCAATGTACCGTCAAGATCGAACAATACAGCTTTAAGTTTCGGCATAAAAAAGGGTTATTTTATAAGTAATAAATTAAATCTAATTCGGTTTCTTTAACGGGAGCGAAAAGCAAAAAGTAGATCCTTTTCCCTCCACGCTATTTACCCACAGTTTACCTCCTTCTCTTTTAATAATTTCAGCAGATATAAAAAGACCAAGACCTAAACCGGGGAAAGTATGCTGCAAATGACCTGTCACTCTATAAAACTGCTCAAATACTTTCTCCAGTTTATCTTCAGGAATACCAATTCCCTTATCTTCCACGCAAACCACGATCTCATCGTCTTTGATTTCACTGGATACATTGATCACACATTCAGCAGGAGAATATTTAATGGCGTTAGAAATTAAATTGGTCACGACCTGACCAATGCGTTCTTCATCGCCAGTAATGGTGCCTACCTCTTTAAAATGCTCCCTAATCGTATGCTTATCCGTTGTACGCTGTAATTCTTCAATCACAAACCTCAGCATTTCATTGAAATCAAAATCTGAGGAGTTAAATTCAAGCCGACCGGAATTCATCTTAGTTACATCCAATAAATCACCAATAAGATTGGTTAAACGCTTTAGCTGCGCATCCATCTTCACCATCATCTCAGCTTCCTTCGTATCCCCTTTTTGCAGTAAAATTTTCTGCATGACCTGAGTATATGCCTTCAAACTCGTTACTGGGGTTTTCAGTTCATGACTTGCAATAGCTAGAAAATCATCTTTCTGTCGCTGCAGGTTTTTCTGCTCTTCCAAAGCTGTCTGAAGCTGCTTATTGATCGATAGCAATTCTTTCTCCGTATTTTTTTTATCAGTAATGTCCAGAACAGTACCAATATTTCTTACTGCTTTCCCATCCCCGTCATAGTAGATTTTGCCTTCCACTCTTATCCAGTGAACAGATTGGTCAGGCCAGATTACCCTAACTTCATAGAAAAGTTGTCCGGTTTCAATGGCCCTTCTGTGTGCATCAATTCTGATGGCCTTATCTTCAGGATGGATTACATCAGCAAATTGTGCTCTGCTTACCCCTGCTTCAAAGCCAAAAATAGTATTGAAACGGTCAGAAGTAGACATCTTACTCGTAAACAAGTTCATATCAAAGGTGCCCAATTTCACCGCGTCAGCTGCAAGCCTGGCCCTTTCCTCCGCATCTTCCAACTGAAAGCGGGCTTTAGTTTCCTCAGTAATGTCCTGCAGGATTCCATTAAACCGGGTGGGCTGATTGTCTTCATCAAAAAGTGCTTTTCCTCTGGCCAGCACAATTCGTTCTTTACCTGACAATGGGTTGATAATTGTATAAGATATGTTATAAAGACCTCCTGAAGAAAAGTGCAACGCATTTTGGATGGCATCACTCACCTTCTGTCTATCTTTTGCTGCAATCACACCAACGGCTTCTGCCAGGTCAATATCCTCACCATTTCCACCAAGTCCAAACCATTCCCTCAGCCTTTGATTACCACTAAATTTATAGGTTTTTGTATTGAGGTCCCATGTAGCCAGCTCGGCCGCATTCACCGCAAACTCCAGCTCCGTCCTGCTCTCATTGAGTGCTTTTAAAACGCCTTCCTCATCAAAATTCTTATGGATATCTGCTAGATCCTTCATTGTACATCAGAATTGTTTAATCAGAGTAACGATTAAAATTAAAACTTATTTACCGAAATGAGGAAAAAGATCCAATATCTTGTTAAAAAGAATTAAGTTAAGAACTATTCATTTTTATAAAAGCTTCTGATTAATGACAGTGATCATACGTTCAGGATGACTTTCATCATGGCATACTAAAGTAATTTTTCCCATCTTTAACTAAGAACAATGATCATGGACAACACCACATATAGCACCGCTGAAGAAGCCGTTAAAGTTATACAATCCGGGAACCGGGTATTTATTCATGGTAGTGCAGCTACCCCTGTACACCTGATCAATGCCCTGCAACAGAGGCATCAGGAACTAAAGAAGGTGGAACTGGTCAGTATCACCACCTTAGGTGATGCTGATTTTAACCATTCCAGTTATAAAGAAAGCTTCTTCTTTAATTCCCTGTTTGTATCCGCAAATACACGTGCCATTGTAAACAGTTCCCATGGAGATTACGTACCGGTTTTTCTAAGCCAGATTCCAAAACTCTTTAAAGAGGGATTTTTACCCATTGATGTGGCGATGGTACAAGTTTCGCCACCAGATGTACATGGATATTGTTCTCTTGGAACTTCAGTAGATATTGCACGTGCCGCAGTAGATACCGCCAAACATGTTATTGCACAAGTGAACCCCAATATGCCAAGAACACATGGAGATGGATTTATACACATCAACAAGATCAATACATTGGTCTGGCATGAATCGTTCTTACCTGAAGTAGATTACTCCACAAAAACTACTGACGCGATGGTCACTATCGGTCATCATATAGCTTCTTTAGTAGAAGATGGAGCAACCCTACAGCTGGGTATAGGCGGCATTCCAGACCAGGTGCTGAAAAATCTGAGCGGACATAAAAACCTGGGCATCCATACAGAAATGCTTTCCGATGGAGTAATACCTCTAATCCAGAGTGGTGTAATTAACAACAGCCTTAAAAAGATCAACAGAGGTAAATCCATTACGGGTTTCATGATAGGCACCCGAAAACTGTACGACTTTGTCAATGACAATCCCAGCATCCGTGTAATGGACATTTCTTATGCCAATGACACCAGCATTATCCGTCAAAATCCCAAAGTTACGGCTATCAATTCCGCAATAGAACTGGACCTAACTGGCCAGGTATGCGCAGATTCCATGGGTACATACCAATATTCAGGTATCGGCGGGCAGATGGACTTTATTCATGGTGCCTCCCTGTCACAAGGTGGAAAACCCATCATAGCCCTTCCCTCTGTTACTTCTAAGGGCATCTCCAGAATCGTTCCTTTTTTGAAAGAAGGTGCTGGTGTGGTTACCACACGAGGTCATGTAAACTGGGTAGTTACAGAATATGGAAAAGTGAACCTTTTTGGTCTTAGCCTGAAGCAAAGAGCAAAAGCACTCATCAGTCTGGCCCACCCAATGCACCGGGAAACACTGGAAAAAGCCTATCACCAACGGTTTATTTAACCTGGTCCAAAGCCTTTCTTTGCTGATTGGCGGCCGTTTTATACTGACTTGGCGATTGCCCGGTGGCCGATTTAAATTGTGTGGATAAATGGGCGCTACTACTATAGCCCATTTTAAATGCAATCTCGTTCAAATTCAGTTCCCCATATTGAATCAGTTCCTTCACTTTTTCAATTTTCTGCTGGATAATATACTTTTCTATCGTAATCCCCTCCGCATCAGAAAACAGGCGGCTCAGATAAGTATACTCTCTATGGAGTTGCTCGGCAATCAGGGTCATCAGACTTTGATGAATTGCATTCAGATCGGAATAATGTACCAGTTCGATGACCTTAGTTTTGATTTGTTCTACAAGCTGGTCTTTTTGTTTGTCGATCAACTCAAAACCCAGAACCTGCAAAGCAGATGCAATATTTTGCACCTGCTCTTCTGTGGGTTCTGGCTCAATATCTACCTTACCCAAACTAATGTCCTTTACCTTAAAATTTAAGTTCTCCAGCTGCTGACGAACGATCAGTATACAGCGGTCACAAACCATATTTTTAATGTGTAACAACATATTTAAATCTTTTCTGCTTTGTAACCTGCCTTGTTCAACACGTCAATCACTTCGGGAGCACTAGCGCTTCCTTCAACTGTGAGCACTTTATCAGCATGATCTACATCTACTTTCCAGGATTGGACAGTTTCGAGGTCATTTAAAAAAGGGGTTACAGTTGCTATACAACCACCACATTTTATATTAGTTTTGAATTTTAATGTTTCCATGTTTTTATAAAGTTAATGATTAATTCAATTTTGCTAGTTTTAAACGGATACTATTACTCACCACAGACACAGAGCTAAGCGCCATAGCGGCACCGGCAATCATCGGATTCAGTAAAAAGCCATTTATAGGGAACAGTATGCCGGCTGCAAGTGGTATCCCGATCACATTGTAAATAAAGGCCCAAAACAAATTTTGTCTGATGGTTTTAACTGTCTGTTTTGACAAACGCAATGCTTTAGGTATCTGCTGTAAGTCCGAGGAAATCAATGTCATCTTGGCCACATCAATGGCAATATCCGAACCTTTTCCCATGGCAATAGAAACATCTGCCTGAGCAAGGGCCTGGCTATCGTTGATACCGTCTCCAACCATTGCCACCACTTTTCCTTCTTTCTGCAGTTGTTTCACAAAGGCCGCTTTTTCGGAAGGTAATACTTCGGCCCGATAGTGAGCAATACCTGCCTGCCCGGCAACTGCAGATGCTGTCTGTTCGTTGTCTCCGGTAAGCATATAAACGGTAATCCCCTGGTCCTGTAAAGTCTTTACTGCAGCAGCTGAACCTACCTTTATCTGGTCTGCAATCGAAATAATTGCATACACCTTACCTGCTCCGCCAAAATAAATAATCGTTTGCGGGCCCTCACCTAATTCTCTGATTTTTTGTGTTAAATCAAAAGGCACTTGTAGTTTAAATTCAGATAAAAGACGATGGCTTCCCGCAAAATAAGGTTGTCCATCCAATACAGCTTGTACGCCCTTGCCTGTTAAACTTTCAAAACCGGTTAAGTCCAGACTACCTTGCACCTCTTTTTCCAGATATCGCACAACCGCCTCAGCTAAAGGATGTTCAGACTGCTTTTCTAAAGCAAGAAAGATCTTTGCCAACTCTACCTGGTTAGCCAGTGCATCAGATGACCAGGCCATTCCTGTAACCTGAGGTTTCCCCTCTGTAATTGTACCCGTTTTATCCAGTAAAACTGCATTTACCTTATATGCAGATTCCAAAGCTTCTGCATCTTTAATCAGAATACCATTTTCAGCGCCTTTTCCAATCCCTACCATAATCGCTGTTGGCGTAGCCAAACCAAGGGCACAAGGACAAGCAATAACCAGTACAGTAACCATAGCCATTAAGCCATGGGTAAAACCAGTAGCTCCACCAAAGATCATCCAGGCTCCCAGGGTAAGAATTGCAATGAAGATAACCACAGGAACGAATATACCCGCAATACGGTCAACCAGTTTCTGCACCGGAGCTTTAGAACCTTGTGCATCCTGTACCAGTTTAATAATTTGGGCCAGCATGGTCTCTTCACCTACCTTTTCCGCATGAAAAAGAAAACTGCCTTTCTGATTTATAGTACCTGCAAAAACCTTGGCGCCTGCTTCTTTCAATACAGCCACAGGCTCTCCTGTGATCATACTTTCGTCTACATAAGAGCTGCCTTCATACAGCAGACCATCAACCGGAATTTTTTCTCCCGGGCGCACCCTAAGTCTATCCTCTTGACGAACCTGAGACGCAGGCACTTCCTGCTCCCCTGCTTCAGTAATCAAATGAACTGTTTTAGGCTGTAAACCAATTAGTTTCTTAATTGCAGTTGAAGTATTAGATTTAGCATTTTCCTCCAATAATTTACCCAGCATGATAAACACGATCACGACTGCAGCAGCTTCAAAATAAACATGCGGATGCAGCCCTCTGGAATGCCAAAATTCAGGATAAAAAGTATTGAATACACTAAATAGCCAGGCAATACCCGTACTTAAAGCTACCAGAGTATCCATATTTGCCATTCCGTGTTTGGCCTGCTTCCAGGCATTGACAAAGAAGTTTTTGCCAAACACAAAAAGAACAGGTGTCGACAGCACCAGCATAATATAATTAGCATACGGCATATCCATCAGAAACATACCAATAATGACCACGGGTAATGCCAATACGGCTGCAGCAATTGTTCGTTTTTTTAAAGCGCTATAGTTTTCAGACTGCAAGGCCTCCTGCTTCTCTTTTGCGCCATCCACATCCAGGATAAGATCATAACCTACAGACTGCACAGCAGTTTTAAATGCTTCAGGTTCGGTTTCCTGTGGATGATAATTTACCTTTACCTGCTGCGTAGCATAATTGACCTCTGCTCCTGTAACCCCTGGCAATGCCGCGATAATAGACTGTACGCTAACGGCACATCCTGCACAGGTCATACCCAGTACAGGAAGTGATAAAGTTTGTATAGATGCGTGCTCAGACATGATTTTAAATTTTATATCACAAAGATACCACCTCAAAACTGCCCGCACTTACATCCTGTTGCGGTATTTTTATATAATTAGAATAGCGCCTAAGGCAGCCATGGAGATAAACAACCATAAAGAGACCCCCTGGAGCAAAGGCCTGAAACCAACTGATTTGATCACGGCGAAAGATAAGCCACTGCCAATGAAGAAGAGTGTTAATGTAAGGCCAGCTTTAGACGCCATCAGCAAATACGGAGTCCAGGTATGGAGCTGTGTAAAATAAGTATTAGCCAGCATGGCCATTACAAATAAACCTATAAAATAAGGAATTTGAATCTTAGCCTTTGCGGTTTTAAAGAGCATAGCCGTACCTAATGCTACAGGAATGATCCATAGAGCCCTTGCCAATTTAACTGTAGTCGCAATTTGAAGAGCTTCATTTCCATATTTACTTGCCGCCCCAACTACAGAACTGGTATCATGTATCGCAATGGCACACCACATTCCGAATTGAGTCTGGGAAAGATGAAAAATATGGCCAATTACAGGAAAAACGAATAGAGCCACAGAATTCAGTATAAAGACTGTCCCCAAGGCAACAGAAATTTGTTTTTCGTTAGCCTTCATCACAGGGGAAAGTGCAGCAATAGCACTGCCTCCACAAATAGCCGTACCTGCTGAGATCAGAAAAGAGGTTTTAGGATTAATTTTTAAGAGCTTCATTAACAAATAGCCGAGCCCCAGAATACTCGCTATAGAAACAATAGTAAAAAGAAAACCTTCCATACCTACCTTCATAGCGGTATATATGTTCATGCCAAAGCCTAACCCCACTACAGAGATCTTCAGCAATAGTTGTGTCGCCCTTTGATTGAAGGCCGGCAAAGGATGGTCCACCACTTGTGCAAAAAAAATTCCCAGCAACAAGGCCAGGGGCGGCGACATCCAGGGAAGTAAACAAATGATGGCGCAGCAGAAATATAGAAATTTGGGGAAAGATGGGTGTTGTATAAGCTTCATTTTGTTGTTTTTGATGAAGCAAAATTACCTTAGTTAAGCTCTGGAAGCATATTCTTATAACTGATAGGCCATAACTACAAGTTATGAAGTTGCCTGAAATAGCGCATAAAAACTTCGGCCAAACCATCTGCTTTTCCTTTAAGATGAATAAAGTAAAAATTCCTCTCGATACTGAGATCCTTTACTTCTACAACTCGCAACACGCCCGTTTGTAGCTCTTTCAAAACAGAATGTATCGAAAGAAAAGCCAATGCACCAGAATGAACCAAATATGACTTAATGCTTTCAGTACCGCCCAGCTCCATCTCAACAGGAAGATCGGCAAGTTTAATACCTAAGGTTCTCAAGGCATGATCTATAACTTCAAGTGTTCCAGACCCCTGTTCCCGGAGAACGAAGGCATATTGCTGTAACTCTGCGGCTTCCAGTTCCCCCTGCCTGGCCAGGGGATGATCTTTACCACAGACCAAGACAATTTCATCTTTAATAAACTCTGTGTATTGAATTTCCTGGTTCTTTGATTTTCCTTCTACAATCCCTAGTTCAATATCTTTATCGAGCAGGTATTTTTCAATTTGCTCCGTATTTCCACTAATCAGCTTAAGCTGGATATCATTGAATTTCCTTCTGAATTTGGCCAACATGGGTGCAATGACATATTGCGCAATAGTTGTGCTGCCTCCCAAATGCAAACTGCCCTCCTTTTTATGTATCAGAGCGTTCATCTCAAAGTCAATGGTCCTGTAAATGGCAAACAGGGCTTCGGCATGTTCCAATAGCAATTGCCCTGCGGCAGTAAGCTGTATGTTATTGCCTTTTCTTTCAAAAAGCTTATTCTGGTATTGCTGTTCCAGCTCATGGATATGTTTGGTTACAGCCGGCTGGGTAATAAATAAAGCTGCAGCAGCCTTGGTAAAGCTCAATCGTTTTGCTACTGTATAAAAAACCTCTAACCTGAAGTCTGCCATGCGTATTATGTTGGTTATGGCTCAAAAATACAGTTTTTGTGTTTTAAATTGTCTTGTTTAGTTTGAAACAGAAGAAAGGTAAGTTCGAGCATATCTATGCTTACTTAAAATTCCCAGATAAAACAGCAACTACATTAACTGCCTCAGCCAATTGTGCATCTAGATCAGCTGCTGCCAATAAATTGCTGGGAGAAGTAGTCTTTAGCGCAGCAAATCGAGTCACATTTAAATTAGAAGCATCTCTCTTTTCTGATACATGGCGATCTGTTGATCCACTTAATTTTAACGAAGAAGAATCTTTAATCACAGTATAAACATCCTGCGCAACCACCTTAACATCAACTTTGGCCTGATCTTCCGCAAAAACCTGAAGCACCGGAACTGTAAAACAGCCACTTGTTTTTACCGTTGCATTTTCAGAAGCATCAATCCTCATCAGGTTTTTTACTGTTAGATAAACAAATGATGGCTGGCTACTTTCAGAACGGATGAACAATTTACTTCCGTTCCTTTTTAAATATACTTTTGCCTCTGACTGACCAGTTTCCACACGAATTTTCTCCTGATCCCCTTGTCTTAGATAAATGGTTACATTTCCTATTACCCTGATCATTGAAGTACCAGATACCACAGAAGCCATATCTGTTTTTGGACTACCCTCTTGAGCAGAAGTAGTAAATGTACAAGAAGTTAAAATAAGGGCTGTTAAAGCAGTTGCGAATAAGGTTTTGATAGCGGTTTTCATATCTATATGTTTTAAGTTTTTAATTCTCTTTATACATAAGACACCATCAAACCAGGAACGTTTCACCACTTTTAGGGCTATTAGACCAACTGGAGTACAACCATCGACGAACAGTCATATATTCACGACCAGTGCAGCCTTTTCTCGTTAGCTTCCTTTCAAAATCATCCATTACCAAATAACAAAGCGGCCGATATCTACAATTTGCTAGGGAAAATTTACCATGCTGGTGAGGCGGCCTTAGAGATCTGCGGGCTTCTTCTGCCCGCCTGATATCGTTTGCCCCGAAGCAACAGGGTAAAATTTTCAAATTAAACCAACAACCACGTAGGGGTAAAACCTGAATTTGTTGTCACACACCAAAAATAGAACAAATGAAATCTTTACTTTACTACAAACAACCCCTATCTTTTCGTTTCAAAACCATAGCAAGCGGCATTATAATTTCGTTAACTGTGTTTTCACTGCAAGCACAAGACAGAAAACGCACCAAGGTACATATCGGACTGGTCTATCCGGTGAGCAGCAATGGCAGCAAAGCAGAGCTGGACACCAATAACCTTTCCCTGAACCTGATTGCCGGACTATCTGCAGCCGAAGAAGGCGTAGCTGTGGCCGGCCTGAGTAATATAGTCCGTGATCACTCCAAAGGCATACTTGTTGCGGGATTTTCCAACCACGTTCGTTATCGTGCCGAGGGCACAACAGTATCCGGCTTCCTGAATACTTATGGTTCAGGCAAGGGGGTTGCTGTAGCCGGCTTTACAAATATATCCGGCGATATGAAAGGTGCACAGGTAGCTGGTTTTGCAAATTTATCCAAAGACATGGAAGGTTTTCAATTAGCTGGTTTTATGAACAAATCCGGTAACACTTCTACTCAAATCTCCGGATTTATGAATATAGCTAAGAAAGTTAAAGGTGCCCAGATTTCTGCCTTTATGAACGTGGCCGACAGCTCAGATTATCCAATTGGCTTTTTAAACCTGATTAAAAACGGCGAAAAAAGTATCAGTGCCAGCATAGACGACAACCAAACTTTGCTGCTATCCTTCCGTTCTGGTGGAAAATTTCTTTATGGTATATTGGGTATCGGCTATAATGTTAAAAATGACAAGGAGGTTTATGCCTTTGAGGCTGGTTTAGGTGCACACCTAATGCATTACAATACCTTTAGACTCAATTTGGAATTGGCCTCAACCGGTTTAACGCGTTTTAAAAGCGAAGGAACATTCAAGTCTTCCATCAGGGTACTTCCAGCCTGGAGAGTCAGTTCCCGTATAGAGCTTTTTGGAGGTCCATCACTGAACCTCATCAATGCGGATAGCGAGGAGGGAAGAGATATGGTTCACAGTTACATGAGAAGATGGGACAGCAGCAACAGCAACCGGTTTACCGGGCTATACCTCGGGTACATCGCCGGAGTGCAGGTCTTATTCTGATCGCTGGTCTGGCTTTTCCAATTAAACCTAGAGATCTTATGTTATCAGCAACAGAAAAAAAAGAGAAGAAAGTCATTAGATTTATATCAGTGCGGATAGGCTACCTGCTGATGAAATTCATCTTGTTCTGTCTAGCAAACAGATACAAGCTCTACAGAAAAAAGCAGAGCTTAAAACAAAGGAATGTCTGGAAGGAGATCATCAAGATTGTTGGTCTAACGTTCCTGATGTGCGCTTCTATACTTGAACAAGCGTATCCAAAAGAACTGCGCAAAGTTACTTCAGAAAGCAATGTTTGTACGATTATCTATGAATTGAATTACAATGCAGATGGTACCCTCTGCAGTAAGGAACCCGTAAAGAGTAGTCTAACCAGGTATTCTGACACTGGTAAGAGAAGGGAACTGAGTCCTCTAGAAAGAAAATATGCTTATGGTCTGTTGACCAAACCAATTGGAAATGACGAATATGAAATCCGTCTGATTGCTTATAAACAATTGCCCCTGTATTTAAAAAGATCAGTAACTGATCATCAGTATAGAATCTATATCAAGGATGAGGGCGAGGATTTTTTGTTAAAAAGGGCTTTTGTGAGTATGGATGAACATTATCGCTGGTTCCCCATGATTCGTTACATAGACCTGATACCCATTCAAAACAGCAATGGAAATGAAATTTTACAAAGGATTAATATATAAACAAGTTCAAAGACAATCAGGAACTGCATACCAATATAGAAAAGGTAACCAGGGCAAGAGTGATGTCTCATGAAGTAGATTTTGCAGAGTTTAGTAAGATATATCCGGATAGGGAAACTTGTTTTAAATACCTTTCTGAGTTGAAATGGTCTAAAGGATATGCTTGCAGAAAATGTAGCAATGAACAATACCTGACCGGATATCTGCCCTATAGCAGAAGATGCACCAAATGTGGATATGATGAATCAGTTATAGCTTATACTCTTTTCCAGAACAGCCGGATTCCGATCAATAAAGCCTTTTATATGCTTTTCCTTGTATATTCTACAAAAGGAAAAATTTCTTCTCATAAATTATCAGAACTACTGCTGATACGCCAAAGTACTTGTTGGTCTTACAATAGCAAAATGCAGAAGGTGCTGGAAGAAAGGAAAAAGGAATTGAAAAATGCAGGAGATGGAGGATGGAGTAAACTCGTATTAGAATCTAATTAAATGCCTTTTGTTATGAAAAGATCAGCTCAGGTTTTATGGTTAATAAGCATGCTGTTTGGCAGTTATACTGCAGGATGGGCCCAGCCTGTTATTTATGTAAACCAGGTAGCTTACGATTCATCAGGAAGCAAGATGGCTGTTGTTGGATTTGATCAATTATCTGACCAGACCACTGAGTTTCAGATAGTGGATGCCTCTTCACTTAAGGTTCTGTATAAAAGCAAATTGAATGGTCCTTTTAAATTGAAAGAATGGGATATCAATAAAACCTATTATCAGGCAGATTTTTCTCGTTTCCATCTTAATGGAACGTATAAGGTTTTACTCACAAAGCATGGGAAATCCTGGTCTTCAGTGTCCTTCAAAATCGGAGAAAATGCCCTTGCCAGAATCACATTGCCTGCACTATTACATTATTTTAGAAAGCAGCGGGCAAATACATCTGAAGAATGGAAAGCTGATGAGCACGTTCAGTTATATGGCAGTGAGCAAACCGTTGACTTGAGAGGTGGTTGGTGTGATGCTTCGGGAGATGTAAGTAAATACTTTTCTCATCTTGCTTATGCAAATTTTATGTCTCCCCAGCAGATCCCATTGGTTACCTGGTCATTGGTTAACACCGCAGAAAAAGTTCCGAAACTGTTGAGAGAACTTCACCTTCAGGACTCCATTCGGGAAGAAGCGATATGGGGAGCTGATTATCTGATGCGTTCCTTGTCTGGAGATGATTTCTTTTACATGACTTTGTTCAGTTATTTCAGCAAAGATCCCAAAGACAGAAGAGTAGTAGGATTGCGGGCCAACAGTGTGACCACTAATGAGTATCAATGTGCTTTCAGAGAAGGTGGAGGGATGGCTATTGCTGCATTGGCCCGAATTTCCAGATGGAAACTAAATGGCGTGTTTACTTCATCACAATATCTTGAGGGCGCAGAAAGGGCTTATACGCATCTGCTTAAAAACAATGATAAGTACACAGATGACGGGAGAGACAATATCATTGATGACTATTGTGCTTTAATGGCGGCCACAGAATTGTGGATATCAACAAATCGTGGTTTTTACAGGGATGAAGCCAGGAGATTTGCTGCGCGGTTGAAAGCAAGACAAACCAGAGAAGGCTATCTGCTCTCGGATGATGGGATTCGCCCATTCTGGCATGCATCTGATGCAGGTTTACCAGTTGTTGCCTTAAACAGGTATTTAGAAAAGGAAAATGAACCGGCATTCAGAAATAGTACCTCTGAAATGATTAAAAAAATACTGGAAGATCAGGTTCGTTTATCCAAAAATATAGAAAATCCTTTTGAATATGCACGTCAAAGGTTTCTTTACCAGGGCAAATTAAAGGATGGATTCTTTATTCCTCACGAAAATGAAACGGGCTGGTGGTGGCAGGGAGAAAATGCCAGATTAGCTTCTTTAGCTACATCTGGATTTTTAAATGTAAATGGCCAGGCGTTGACGAAATTTGCTTATAACCAATTAAACTGGATCTTAGGAATGAATCCCTTTCAAAGATGTTTTATGTATGGATTTGGTCAGAAAAATGTGCCTTACATGCATTCTAGTTTTGGGCATGGCTCAGAAACAGGTGGGATATCCAATGGGATTACCGGAAGAGAAAAGGATGGTCGTGGAATCCTGTTTAAAGAAGAGGATAATGGCAATGAATGGCGCTGGACAGAACAGTGGCTTCCGCATGCTGCGTGGTTTTTACAAGCTGTAACAGCAACGGTTAAAGAAGATTCAATACCTTCTGTAGCCAGAATCAATAAACCACGTTTTCGTGTACTGGCATTTGCAGAAAATGGAGGGCATCATTTGGCCTATTCAAAGGCAGCGAGGGTCTGGTTGGATAAACTGGCCGCAGACAGTAGTTTTAATATAGACTATGTTCAGGACACACATCTGTTTAGTGACTCATTTTTGGCCCAATACCAGTTGCTTATTCAACTGGATTATGTTCCCTATGGCTGGAAACCACAAGAGATGGCTGCTTTTAAAAAATATCTGGATCAAAAAAAGGGTGGCTGGATTGGCTTTCATCATGCTTCCTTACTTGGTGATTTTGAAGGTTATAAAATGTGGTCCTGGTTTTCTGATTTTATGGGTGAGATACAATTTAAAAACTACATAGCCGGTTTCTCCAGCGGAGAAGTCAATGTAGAGCAAGCGAATCATCCTGTTATGAAAGGGGTGTCCAGGAATTTTACGATAGAAAAAGAGGAATGGTATACCTATAATAAAAGTCCCAGATCAAATGTAGAAGTCCTTGCTTCAGTTAACGAAGATTCTTATCGTCCAGGATCCGATATTAAAATGGGGGATCATCCGGTGGTCTGGACAAATCCTAAAATTGAAGCCCGAAATGTATATATTTTTATGGGACACGGACCCGAATTATTTAAAAGTCCTGCTTATACCACGTTATTCCGAAACTCAATTTTTTGGGCTGCCCAGCCACAATAATGCATTGACGATCATTCTGTTTTGGGTAAGATTATCGAAAGTATGCGAAAGGTCTTTATTGGTATGGTGTTCATAATCAATGTCATTATGCCCCATATTCACATAGATCATTTTGTATTTCTTATTACTCCAGACCACTGGATAATAACCACTGTGCCATATTTCATTAGCTTTAGGGCCTGTACCTAAAGGAAAGCTCGTGCTGTCTATAGCAAGCAGAATATCAATGTCAGGATTCTGACGGAGGTCTTTTTCCCAGCGATACCATTCATTAGGAGATGATTTAAAAGTATAAGGAAGTCCTTTCATTGCAGGATGCCTTTTGTTCACTACCTGCAATACGGCTGATGTAGGACGCCAGGTATTGCTTCCGTAAGATCCGGAACCCAAAAACCGGTTGTGGTACCAATCCCAATTGTCTGGGTAAGTTGATTTTGCCAGAGCAAAAGCGGAGAAATGAAAGCCCATCCACGCACCACCATTGCTCATGTATTGCTTAAAAACTTCTCGCTGTTCAGGATCTTCAGGTCTGGTATCAAGAAAAAGTACCACCTGGTACTGTGCCAGAAATTTGGCATTCATGTTTGACCAATTTGAAGTCGAATCATAATCGAATCCATATTTTGATGCCATCTTCGGAAACCAGGTATTGGCCTCGTGTACAAAACTGATGTGCGCCTGGTCGTTTGCGGCGGTATAAAAAGCAATGACTTTGAATTTGTTTTTTTGAGCGTTTACAGTAAGACTTAAACACATAGAAAGAAGCAAACTGATTAGAATCAGCCCTCTGATCTGACGGAAATTGTTCATGATTTTTTTATTTAAGAGGATTAACTGACCAAATATAGAATCTTTTAGGATAAAATCAGGTCTCTGCTATTTTAAATATGCCTTTTAAAGTGATTTAAGGGCTGTTTTTAACCTGTTCTTATAAGTTTTTTTATTTTTTTTCAGTGCTTTTTTACCGTATCAATCCTAAATATCCAAAACAGAGTAAAGACATCATAATCAATGAAAAAGCAGTTTGTTGTTTGTGTTTTAAGCGTATCAATAAAATTTATAAGTATCTGAATTACAATTAATTATATAATATTTTTCTTGTTCATGTGCATTTATTCAAATAGTTTTACCCCACCAATTTTAATTCTAACCAAATAAGCAAATGAAAAAAAGAATTACTCTTCTAATTGTATTCTTTCTAACCAGCTGCGTACTGGCCTTCGCTCAGGACCGTATGGTAAAAGGTATTGTGAAAGACAAACAAGGAGCATCAATACCTGGTGTATCCGTAAAAATCAAAAATTCCAAGATAGGAGTCTCTACCGGGGCCGATGGAAGCTACACGATCTCCGTTTCTGGAGATGCAGTTTTAATCTATTCTGCAGTTGGTTATTCAGCCAAAGAAATTTCTGTAAATAACCGTAATCAAATTGATGTGGGCCTTGAGGAAGAATCTAAGGGGCTGTCTGAAGTGGTGGTGATTGGTTATGGCACCACGACCAAAAAAGATGCAACCGGTGCTATTTCCAGTATAAAAGCAACACAACTGGAAAATGAGAATCCTCAAAGTGTAGCTGACATTCTAAAAGGCAATATTGCCGGTCTTTCGGTTAGTTTGAATACCAGTGCCAAGGGAGGCGGAGATTTACTCGTTCGGGGAAAATCAACTTTAACAGCAGGTAGTTCACCATTGATCGTATTGGATGGAGTGATCTATAACGGTCAGCTTTCCGATATTAACCCCAATGATATTGAAACTGTCGACGTACTTAAAGATGCGAGTTCACTGGCGGTATATGGAGCGAAGGCAGCAACGGGGGTGGTCGCCATTACAACAAAAAAAGGAAAAGGAGATAAACCGACGATCACATTTAATACAAATATCGGTTTGGCCACTCTTGCACAGAATATGCAACCTTATACAGGGCAGGGATTTTTAAACTGGAGAGCTGATGTTATGAGAAGTGGGGGAGCAACTGCAACTTATCTGTACAATGATCCTAGAAATCTACCCTCGGGTGTAACGATGACGCAATGGCTGAATGGTCAGACAGGAGACCCTGTAGACCTATGGCTAAACAGGCTTGGACTTACCGCTAATGAAAAATCCAATTATCTTTCCGGGAAAACCGTGAATTGGTATGATGAGATTTTCAGAACCGGTTTGCGCCAGGATCATACCCTGAGCATGAGCGGCAAGAAGGATGAAATTAGCTATTATATGTCTCTCGGCTACCAGAAAAATGAAAACCTGATAGAGGGAGGGCAATTCAGTACCGTACGCGCAAGGGTTAATTTAGAAGGACAGGCCGCCAAATTTATGACGATAGGACTTAACGCACAATATGCAGACCGCGATGAAGGCGCTATAGAAGCAGACTGGAATCAATTGATTAGCCTATCTCCTTATGGGGATATGTATAATGCCGACGGAACTTTGAGACGTATCCCGACAGATGATAACGGTTTGAATGCGAGAAATCCTTTCCTGAATATGACCTATAACGAAAGAATGAACCGGCAGAATACTTTATTCGCCAGTTTGTATACAAAAATTAAACTGCCCTTTGGGATAACTTATCAGCTCAATTTTAGCCCTGGTATAGATATGTACCGCACATTTGATCATGCTTCCTCTAAAAACCCCAATGTGACCACTCCGGGAGGTTCGGTTACCCGTGCAAATGAAACCCGCTACAATTGGCAAGTCGATCATTTACTCAAATGGAATAAAACCATAGCTGATATTCATAATTTTGATGTGACCTTATTAGCCAACGCGGAAAAATATCAGACTTGGTGGACGCAAGCTGGAAATGAAGGCTTTGTACCAGGCGATGTTTTAGGGTATCATAATATCTCCAGTGGTATTAAACCTTCTGTAAACAGTGAAGATAAAATATATACGGGAGATGCGCTTATGGCGAGGCTAAACTATAGCCTGAAGCAGCGTTACAATCTGACGTTATCGGTGAGAAGAGATGGCTATTCCGTTTTTGGTGCCAATTATAAAAGAGCAACTTTTCCTGCGGCTGCCTTTGCCTGGAATTTTACGGAAGAGTCCTTTATGAAATCCCTTACCTGGTTGAATTATGGAAAACTTCGTATATCTTATGGTGTTAACGGTAACCGGGATCTTCGTAATCCCGATAACAATACTGTAGAGCCTTATGCAGCCCTGGCAACACTTGGCAGTGATAAATACCTGTCTCTTATACACATCTGACGCTGCCGACGAACGTTAGCCGGTGTAGTTGTGGGTGGGGGGGGGGGGGTGGGAGGGGGGGGGGGGGGGGGGGGGGGGGGGGGGGGGGGGGGGGGGGGG
>NZ_JAELTV010000569.1 GCF_016429005.1 Pedobacter sp. ASV19 | reverse complement strand
CCCCCCCCCCCCCCCCCCCCCCCCCCCCCCCCCCCCCCCCCCCCCCCCCCCCCTTTTCAAGCAGAAGACGGCATACGCGATAGAGCTGCCTGTCTCGTGGGCTCGGAGATGTGTATAAGAGACAGTTGGTATACACATCTGGCTGCTCATCTGCGAGGGGATTGACAAAAGTACCGGCCAGAGGATAGACGATAAATTTACCCTGATCATCAAACACCTGACCTAAGGGTGAAATCTTGTTGGCTTGATTAAGCGGATCCCGGCGGTTATTCTGATCGTAATGGGTAAACTGCCCCTGTAAACCCGTGGTAAAATATTTTCCTATATTTTGATCTACATTAAGTCTGGCGGTATAACGGCTGGAATTGTCCATAGCCAGAATTCCCTTTTCGTTCAGATAGTCTAAGGAAAAATATACTTTAGTGTTTTCCGTTCCTGCCCTTACACCCAATTGGTAATCCTGCTGATGTCCATCATGCAACAACAGGTCCTGGTAATCCAGGTATTGTTGCTTTTGTACAGCCCCATATTCAGCGGAATTGAAGATTTTGGAATCATCAGCCGGACTGCTCCAGTTACCGGTTGTCCTGTTGGCTTCCCTGCGCAAATTAACATACTGTTCTCCACTCATAACAGAAGGATACCTGGCTACTTTGGACACCCCATAATAAGAATTGAAGGAAATGGTGGCCAGCCCTGAAATCCCCTTTTTGGTGGTAATCAGGATTACTCCATTGGCTCCTCTTGAACCATATATAGCTGTAGAAGAGGCGTCTTTTAAAAATTCCATAGAGGCAATATCATTTGGACTCAAATCCTGCAGACTCGAATATTGAACTCCATCTACAATGATCAGCGGACCATTGCCCGCAGTGATTGAGCGGGTTCCACGAATATTGATATTGACACCTGAAGAAGCAGACCCGCTGCTCCGGGTAATGTCTACTCCAGGTACTTTACCCTGTATAGATTCCAGCGGGTTTGCAGACGGCACTTTCGCGATGTCTTCTCCTTTAACCGAAACGACTGAACCGGTGAGGTCTCTTTTCTTGACTGTTCCATATCCGATGACAATGACCTCATTTAAAGATTTGTCATCAGCAGAAAGTTTGATGCTTAATTGCGTTTGGCTGCCGGGTTTAATTTCCTGCAGGGTGTAGCCCACGTAATTGAAGATCAATACAGCATCATTTCCGGGTATATTTAAAACAAACTTTCCATTGGAGTCTGTACTGGTGCCTATTTTGGCTCCTTTAACCAACACGCTGACACCAATTAAGGTCTCCCCGCTTTTTGCATCGGTGACCTGCCCTGTGATTGTTCTGTTTTGGGCCGAGACGACACTGCCGAGAAAACAGAACACGACCACTAAAAGATAAATTTTTTTCATAATACTTGGTTAGATTAATTCCTGAAGCCCTTTGGTTTTAGCTTCAGAAATAAGTCTACAAAGTTTTTTGAGTTCTTTTAGTACGATGAGCTGAAAATAACTGTGCAATCGTTGCCAAAATGGCGGATATCTGATAATCAACACTGAAGCGAGGTAGCAATAACCAAACTTTCCCTTTCACCACCCTTCCCGGTCTGTACCCAATCAGGCCTGCTCCCAATCAGGTCTGCACCCAGGAAAATATGTTTTACTGATTCGAGCCTCAGAATCTGTAAGATTCAGCTCGATCAGAAAACATATTTTCACCCCCCAACCTTTCTGACCTAGAATAAATCCACATCAATAATTCCCTTAAATAAATATTTTTTCTAAATATTTTTTAATTATTTTTTATTTAGAAATATCACATCTACATTAGCATAAATGAGAGCAGTAGAAAAACGGACCAATAGGCAAGCACAAAAGAACAACAAAAAACCAATCCAGAAAAAGAACGACATCTTTTTCAAAAGCGCATTTGAAGATTATTTTTCCGATATGCTACGCTTTCTGTACAAAGATGCAGACCAGATCTTCGATCTGAAAAAACCCATCAGCTTCATGGACAAAGAGCTGCTGGAGATCTCCCCAGACCGGAATAAAAAAGGCGGAACCAGAAACGCAGACATGCTGGCCAGAATACATCTCCGCACCGGAAAACAGGAACTCTTCATGCTACATTTAGAAATCCAGACCGTAACCAACCCCAAATTCCCATCCCGGGTATTCAAATACTGGTACCGATTGACCGACCGTTACGACCACCCCATTATTTCCCACACCATATTTACAGGCGTACCCCGCCAACGACGTCCAGACAAATACCAATACAATATGCTCGGAACAAAACTCTCCTTCGAATACAAATACTACCAGATTTTTCAGCACACAGAAGAAGAACTCCTGCAATTCGACAACCCATTCGCACTCG
>NZ_JAELTV010000568.1 GCF_016429005.1 Pedobacter sp. ASV19 | reverse complement strand
CCCCCCCCCCCCCCCCCCCCCCCCCCCCCCCCCCCCCCCCCCCCCCCCCCCCTTTTAGATGTGTATAAGAGACAGCAGCTATAGAGCCCGAATTTGAAGAGATCTATGTGGAAGACAAACTGGTGTTATTGGTTAAAATTCATGCAAGCGATACCAAGCCACATTATGCCCTTGATGAGAACAAAAAATGGTGGGTGTATTTCAGGGTGAACGATAAAAGTATATTGGCCAGCAAGGTTATTGTGGATGTATTAAAAAAGGGAAGCAAAGAAACCGGGCAACTGATCTCCTATACAGATCATGAAAAAAAATTGTTTGAATTTTTGAAAGAGGAAAAAAGAATTACGCTTAGGGAATTCAGTAAAATTACGAGAAGTTCTAACCGGCATGCCCAAAAAATTTTAGTCAATATGATCCTTGCAGGCGTGCTTTTACCTCATACTTCAGAGAAGGAAGAATACTTTACAATGGCAGATTCCGGTAAATAGCCCTATCTTTGCTGTTTATCTACCATTTTCTTTTTTTATGCTCCAGACTTTATATTCCAGGTACAAGCCCTATTATTCTGACAATTTAAGACTTGCAATGCCAATCGTTGTTTCGCAATTGGGCCATACTCTGGTCCATATGGCCGACAGTGTGATTGTGGGACATTTTGCAGGAACCATTCAGCTTGCAGCGGTATCCTTAGTCAACAGCCTTTTTATGCTTGTATTGGTGCTTGGGTTGGGAATTTCTTACGGATTGACACCCCTTATTGCCAGGGAGAACGGAAGTAAGAATTACGATGAGTGCGGTAAGTTATTAGTTAATAGTCTTTTATTAAACGTGATTACCGCTGTACTTCTTTATTGCTTTGTCCATTTTGGAACCTTGATCATCATTGATCATATTGGGCAATCGCCTGAAGTTGTGGCCTATGCAAAGCCATATCTTGGATATCTTGCGGTTTCCATTATTCCACTGATGGTGTTTCAAACCTTTAAACAATTCGCCGAAGGTCTGGGTTTTACAAAACAAGCTATGTTTGTATCTATCTGGGGAAATCTGATCAACATCATTCTGGGAATCATCTTTGTAAAAGGGATGTTCGGAATAGCACCTATGGGTGTAAAAGGCGTTGGTTTAAGTACCTTGATTGATCGTTGTCTGATGGCGGTGGTGATGTGTATTTATATACTTAAGTCGCAATATTTTAAAGCCTATATCAAAAGTTTTAAACTTAAATACCTGAACAGGCAGCTGGGTACAAAAATTGTGAAAATTGGAGCACCCGTTGCACTTCAATATTCTTTTGAAATCAGCGCATTCAGTGGCGCCGCCATCCTTATCGGAACCATTGGTGCTGTAGAACAAGCGGCTCACCAGGTCGCTATCAATCTTGCTTCAATCACCTATATGCTTGCCAGTGGAATTGCCTCTGCAGCAACAATTAAAACGGGTAATAATCTTGGAAAGAAGAATTTTGCAGACCTCAGGAATTCGGCTGTGGCGAGTTATCATGTGATTATTGGATTTATGAGTTTAACGGCGCTAATGTTTGTCTTCGCCAATCATATACTCCCTTATATTTATACCGAGGATCTGGCGGTGATCCATATTGCAGCACAATTGTTGATTATTGCAGGATTTTTTCAATTGTTTGATGGTACACAAGTTGTTGGCCTGGGTGTATTAAGAGGTATTGGAGATGTAAATGTACCTACATTGATCACCTTTATCGCCTACTGGATCATTGGAATTCCTTTAGGCTATCTTCTTGGAATTAAACTGGGCTTAGGCGTAAATGGCATCTGGTATGGATTAACGTTTGGCCTGCTTACTGCATCGGTTTTGTTATTTCTCCGATTTCAGAAAAAAACAAAATATTTAGCTTCAAATGCTTAAAAAGAATAACCCTCATCCGGAGATCTGTCCAAATGAGGGTTTTTATTTTTATTTGTGTTCAATTTTATAAATCGTGGTTTGTTTATAAGTTTCCCCAGGCAACAATACAGTGGTTGGAAACTCAGGAATATTAATGCCGTTAGGATGATGTTGCGTTTCCACACAAAAAGCACTGTAAGCCCCATAATTCCTTCCTCCTTTACCATTCTGTACTTTCAGATATTTTGCAGTGTAAAAATGTGCAACAGGTTCAGTAGAAAATATGGATAGTTTCAACCCGCTTTTTTCTTCAGTGGTTTCAGAAGCCAGAGAAAGCTCCCCATAATTGCCATCAAGAACAAAGGATTGATCATATCCCTCCTCGGCATCCCAGTCTGCACCTATCAATTTAGGCCCCAGGAAATCATATTTTGAGCCTTCTACAGGAACAAGTACGC
>NZ_JAELTV010000567.1 GCF_016429005.1 Pedobacter sp. ASV19 | reverse complement strand
CCCCCCCCCCCCCCCCCCCCCCCCCCCCCCCCCCCCCCCCCCCCCCCCCCCCCCCCCTTTTTAATGCCCCCCCCCCCCCCCCCCCCCACCCCCCCTACCCTTCCTCCGCAGCCTCAGACCTCCAACCCCCGCCCGTAGGGGAATCAGGATCTGCAAATTCCGGGTTTTCCTGTTCCAGCTTTTGCAAGGTTTCCAATTTTTGGTCAAATTCATAATCGCCAATAGTTGGCATGGCGAGTACATAATAATTGTAGGTATGCTGGTTAAGCTCTTTAACCAGGGCATCCATCGTGTCTTTTATAGCTGATTTCGACATACAGCGAAGATACGAATGATTATAATTTACTTTCGATTTCTTTAAAAATACTCAGGTAATCTTTTTGGAGCTGATCGCGAAACAACAAGAGGCTTTCAGTGAGTTGTTCAAGTTGCTCTTTCTGAAAAGGATTTTCCCATAAGCGCATACAGATCCGGTTCAATGCATAGGTAATATTTTCGATTTTCTGGTAACTCAGCAAATATCTGCTGGAGATGAAGTTATTCAGAAATCGAAGGAAATGATCCAGGTCTTTGATCCCGGATAAGGTGAGAAAAGACTGTAGTTCAGGTGTATTGGCTTGCTGAAGCTGTTCATAGAATCGGTTGATGTTGATCCGGCCTTCAATGGTCAGCAAGTGGTCCAGCATCAGTTCCAAACCAATATGTGCCAGGAAGAAAGGTTTTACAGGCCCGGATTGTAAAGAAGGCAGTAACAGTTGTTTTAGTGCTGCGGTCCGGGTGATGAAAAAATCTGAAGAATGGAATAATTTATCAACTTCAAGATGTCTTTCCCATCCGCAAAGTAGGGATCCGTGGGCCAGATCATCTGGAAATAAATGTGCTTCCTTTTGAGGGTTAAGATTCCAGTCTTTATGCGCATTTTTAACAAAATCAGGCAATACGACACCAATTACAATGTTGTGGTCAGGATTATGTCTTTCAAAATAATAATGCGATAAGAAGTTCATCGCTTTAAATGTAATGAAAATTGTTTGGAAAGCGGATGATCTTCAGGTCAATTTAGAGCGAAGAAGAATTCAATTTAACAGATAACATAGCTTTTCCTATATTTGCCGCAAAAGGATAGAAACAATGACCAATTTTGTAGAGGAACTAAGATGGAGAGGCATGTTGCAGGACATGATGCCTGGTACCGAGGAAAAATTAAATGAGGGCATGACATCCGGGTATATAGGTTTTGACCCAACCGCGGATTCATTGCACGTGGGGCATTTGACCCAGATCATGACACTTATTCATTTCCAGCGCGCCGGACATAAACCCTATGCCCTTGTTGGGGGAGCTACAGGAATGGTAGGAGATCCTTCTGGTAAATCTGATGAAAGGAATCTTCAGACAGAGGCCATGGTAGAACATAACCTGGCCGGGATGAAAAAGCAACTTTCTAAATTTTTGAAATTTGAAGAAGCCGGGAATGGTGCGGTAATGGTGAACAATAATGACTGGTTTAAGGATATGAACCTGTTTACTTTTATCAGAGACGTAGGCAAGCACATTACCGTTAATTATATGATGGCCAAGGACAGTGTAAAAAGACGTTTGGAAGGTGATTCCGGATTGTCCTTTACGGAGTTCTGTTACCAGTTGATCCAAGGTTTTGATTTTTATTACCTATGGAAACACCACAATTGTCTGGTACAAATGGGGGGCTCAGATCAATGGGGCAACATTGTTACAGGTACTGAACTGATCAGACGCAAAGATGCTGGTACGGCCTTCGCGATCACCACGCAACTTATAAAGAAAGCCGACGGCACCAAATTTGGTAAAACGGAAAGCGGTGCGGTTTGGCTAGACCCGGAAAAAACCTCTCCGTATAAATTCTACCAGTTTTGGCTAAATGCTTCTGATGATGATACGAAAAAATGGATCAGGATTTTTACGCTGAAAACACAAGCAGAAATCGAAGCTTTGGAGAAAGAACATGATGCTGCACCTCATCTGCGTATTTTGCAGAAAGCATTGGCCGAAGATATTACGGTTAGGACCCATTCAGAAGAGGCCTTAGAGACTGCCATCAAGACTTCAGAGTTTTTGTTTGGTAACGGCGCTCTGGACTTTTTTGCTACCCTAAATGATGCGCAGGTACTGGAGATTTTTGAAGGTGTGCCTCAGCATACAATTTCTAAAGCGGAGTTAGAGGGCGGAATTGACGCTTCAACTTTACTGGCTGAAAAAACAAGTGTATTCCTGTCTCTTATACACATCTGACGCTGCCGACGAACGTAAAAAAGGGGGGGTGGGGGGGGGGGGGGGGGGGGGGGGGGGGGGGGGGGGGGGGG
>NZ_JAELTV010000566.1 GCF_016429005.1 Pedobacter sp. ASV19 | reverse complement strand
CCCCCCCCCCCCCCCCCCCCCCCCCCCCCCCCCTTTTCAAGCAGAAGACGGCATACGCGATAGAGCTGCCTGTCTCGTGGGCTCGGAGATGTGTATAAGAGACAGCTGTAACCCAAGCCTCCGGAGAAGCAGGAAATGAAGGAAATGTACTCAGAGTACGTGGAATGGGAACCTTTAGTAAAGCAGGAAATGAACCATTGGTGATTATAGACGGAATCCCGGGAAACCTGACTCAGCTCAATGCAGAAAATATTGAAAGTGTAACAGTGTTAAAGGACGCAGCCTCCGCCTCCATCTATGGTTCACGTGCAGCAAACGGAGTTATCCTTGTTACCACCAAACAAGGAAAGGCTGGTAAAATGCAAGTATCTTACAGTTACAACTTTGGACGTACCAAGGCCACAAGCCTACCTGATTTGGTTTACAACTCAGCACAATACATGCAAATGTATAATCAGGCAGCAACAAATTCGGGTGCTCCAAACAAATTTTCTCAGGAACAAATCGATGCCTATGCAAACAGCACAGACAGAAATCTTTATCCAAACTACAATTGGCTAGATGCAGTAATAAAACCAGCAAACGTACAAACCCATAACCTAAATCTAACGGGAGGGAGTGAAACCACAACCTATAATGTAGGCTTAGGCATCGTCGATCAGCCGGACATTATGCTCGGTTTCAAGTATAAGAAATACAACCTGCAGCTCAATCTAAATAGTAAGATCAATGATCACATCACTTTTGGAAGCAGCATTACCCTAAACTATGGTCAGCGTACCTACCCAAGACCTGGCAGTCAAGACATATTTCTATCCACGCTCTCACAATCTCCCTTATACGGACCAGTTTTACCCGACGGAAGCGGGCGATACACTGCAACCGCCTATTCTTTCCAATCCGCAAATAAAAATCCAATAGCAGTTGCAGAAAATGCCCTGGCTTCAAATACAGATTATTTTATGCAAGGAAATATATTTCTTGACGTTAAACTTCTGGAAGGTTTACAATGGAAAACCAGCGTAGGAACCAATTTCGACTTTCAAAAAACATATGACTATAAACCCGTTATAGGACAATACCTTTGGTTTGCAGGCCCCACCGATCAACCTTTTCGTACATTGGATGTAGGCGGACAGGGCTTGCAGGTTACGGATAATAATTACATTTATCCAATTGGCTATACACAACTCACCTACTCTAAGAAAATTGGTGACCACGCTTTTAATATACTTGCAGGAACACAGGCAGAATACTATAAAAACCAAAGCCTTTCCGCTTCCAGGGTCACCTATCCCAACAACTCTGTACCCGAAATTGACGCCGGAGGTACAGGCTCCCAGCTCAATAGCGGAACAGCCGCTGAATGGTCGATTAATTCGTATTACGGACGTCTGAACTATGACTATAAAGGAAAATATCTTTTAGAAGGAAACATCAGATATGATGGTTCATCGCGCTTTGCTCAGGGAAATAAATGGGGTTTATATCCTTCCCTGTCTCTAGGTTACCGAATCTCACAGGAAGATTTCTTTAAAAATATACTCCCGGTGATCTCAGATTTGAAAATCCGTGCCTCTAATGGAAAACTGGGCAATCAGAACATAGGTAATTATCCATATCAGGATGTATATACAACGGGCTTTTCTTATCCATTTGGAGCCAATCTCGGTGATGGAGTTCGTAAAACTGGTCTCGTTGACCAAAGTATCAGATGGGAAAGCACCAAAATTTTCGATCTCGGACTAGACATCTCCTTTTTTAAAAATAAGTTAAGCCTAACCGCAGACTACTATAATAAAATCACCACTGACATCCTGGACCTAGGCCCCTTACCAATCTATGTCGGCTATGACCCTCCCATTGTAAACAATGGTACAGTAAGGAACCGGGGTATGGAACTATCCCTCTCTTATAAAGATAAAATAGGAGAAGTAGGCTATGCCTTTACAGCAAATATTCAGGCTAACAGAAATAAATTACTCAAATACAGTGCGACCAAAATTAATGCAACAACAATAGATAAAGTAGGTTTACCTTTCGATAGTTACTATGTCTATGAATTTGAAAAAATCTTTCAATCCACCGACGAAATTGCTGCCTCACCAAAGCAACCTTACAATCCGGTTCCAGGAACATTTAAATTTAAAGACTTAAATGGAGATAATAAAATTGATGAAAACGATAGAACCGTTGTTTCCGGAGCCTTTCCAAATTACGACTATTCATTAAATGCCAATTTCGAGTATAAAAATCTGTCTCTTATACACATCTAAAAGGGGGGGGGGGGGGGGGGGGGGGGGGGGGGGGGGGGGGGGGGGGGGGGGGG
>NZ_JAELTV010000565.1 GCF_016429005.1 Pedobacter sp. ASV19 | reverse complement strand
AGATGTGTATAAGAGACAGTGTACAGGCTTCCCATAGTGATGGCTCTGATGTAGTTTCAGTTCCCTTAAATGCAATGTTTAAACATGGTTTATTTGTCGTGATGAGTGATGATAAGACTTTTCATTATTACAGGTGGGAAGATATTGCGGGTAAACAGTTGAAAATAGCTGGTCAATAAATTAGTTGTCTTTCAGTTAATAGGCTCCTGATGTCAATCAGGAGCCTGTTTTGCAAAATTATTGGAATAATTTGGTTTTACTAAACAGTGTTCACTATATTTGCAGTATTATTTATTATGGCAATAAAAGATAGAAAAGAGCGGGATAAGCTGGACAGAAGAAAACTGATTATTGAATCGGCTACTAAACTGTTTCTGGAGCAGGGGTATGAAAAAACTTCTATCCGTAATATTGCCGATGATATCGAATACAGTCCCGCAACCATATATCTGTATTTCAAAGAGAAAGATGAAATCTTTTATGTGATCCACGAGCAGGGTTTTGAGCTTCTGGGACAGCAGTTTACCTTGTTGAACCAAATTCAAAATCCCTTCGATCGCCTGATTGAAATGGGAAAGACCTATTTGAAATTTGGAGTCGAAAATCCGGATTACTACGATCTGATGTTTATTATGAGAGCTCCACTTGCTGAAATTGAGTGTCATGCCAATTGGGATGCAGGTGACAATGCTTTTCAATACCTTGTCAGAACGGTCTCTGAATGTCTGGAGCAGCAGCTGATCAAAACCGGCGATCCACATATCATTTCAATGAGCGTGTGGTCGTTTGTTCACGGACTGGTTTCCTTACGTATCCGTGACAGATTTAAGTCTTTAAATATGGACGATGACCTAAGTGAGAACTTATTACTTCAAAGCCTTGATTATTTTATGAGAAACATAAAAGCTTAAAAAATTTTCTGTTTTAATAAACAGTGTTCACTAAATAACCAATGATATTTTTTTTTAAAATAAAATCGTAACAATCAAAAAAGCTTCCGCTCTAAATAAACAGTGTTCATTTTATAAACAATGATTCAAATGAAGTTAATTTTCAAATTAAAAAGAGTCCTGCTGGTTATTCTGATGTATTGGATACCCATGCAGGTCTTTGCTCAAACCCCTCTCCAAACTTATCTGGACGAAGCTTTAAAAAACAACCTTGGCTTGCATAAACAGGATTTTGCTTTTCAAAAAAGCTTGTATGCTTTAAAAGAAGCTAAAGGACTTTTTCTGCCAGACGTGGAATTCAATACCTCGTATTTAACATCTGGAGGTGGACGTAAAATAGAAATCCCTATCGGTGATTTATTGAATCCGGTTTACGGTACTTTAAACAGTTTGACCAGTTCGGGAAAATTTCCACAGGTGGAGAATGTGAGCCAGACCTTTAACCCTAATAATTACTATGATGCAAAGCTTCATACCACGCTTCCTTTGTATAATGCAGAGATCATATTTAACTCCAGGATCAGAAAGCAACAAATTAGTTTGCAGCAAGCGCAGCTAAAAGTTTACAAAAGAGAACTGGTTAAACAGGTAAAGCTGGCTTATTATGGTTATATGCAATCTTTACAAGCCCAAAAGGTATTGGAAAACGGATTGGCCCTGGCTATGGAGAATTTGAGGATCAATCAGGCGATGGTTAAAAATGGCAAAGCCATCAGAACAGTCATCAGTCGTGCGGAGAATGAAGTTGCCGGCCTTCGTGCACAGCAGGAAGATGCCAGAGCACAGACCCTCAATGCTGCCGCCTATTTTAATTTTCTATTGAACAAGCCTCTAAACTCGAACATTGAAACAGTGGATGAACGGCCTGTCTTATTGATGCCTAAGGATAGTCTTGAAGGTCAGAAAAGAGAAGAACTGCTGGTGTTAGAATCTGCGGCTCAAGTCAACCAGCTTTCCCTCGGCTTAAGTGAAGCACACGTACTTCCAAAATTATCCACCTTTCTGGATTTAGGTAGCCAGGGCGATTTTATAAAAGTGAACCGCGAAACACCCTATTATCTATTTGGAGTAACCTTATCCTGGCAGATTTTCTCCGGAAACCGAAATCAGAATAAGATACAGCAGGCCAGGTTGGACTTGAAAACTGCGGAAACGGAACTTAACCAGGCAGAACAACAATTGCTGTTGGAAACAGAAACGGCACAGAACCGCTTAACAGCCGCACTTCAATCTTACAAGGCAGCAGTTAGTCAAAGTGCACTTTCACTGCAATATTATAAAGATGAACAAAGACCTGTCTCTTATACACATCTAAAAAGGGGGGGGGGGGGGGGGGGGGGGGGGGGGGGGGGGGGGGGGGGGGGGG
>NZ_JAELTV010000564.1 GCF_016429005.1 Pedobacter sp. ASV19 | reverse complement strand
CCCCCCCCCCCCCCCCCCCCCCCCCCCCCCCCCCCCCCCCCCCCCCCCCCCCTCTTTTAGATGTGTATAAGAGACAGTCCACAGGGAGTTCGATTTTGTAAAATTGAAGCCAATTTTATAGGTAAAACTTCTAATGTGATCTGCCCAGTTAATGTTAAAATCATAGCCTTCCGTTCTATACTCTGCATCTTTAAAATTAATTCTGGGTAAACCTATACCTAATGTTTCTGAAAATCGGGGATCGCCTGTTATAAAGCCGCTTCTGCTGGTATAAAAATAGTCAAATGTACCATTTAAACGGTTGCTAAGAGTAGCAAATTCTAAAGCCAGATCGCGACTCTTGATGGTTTGCCAGGAATAACTCCCGTTGGGTAGACTACCTGGTTCTGAACTGCCTTGGACCAGGTTACCATTTACTACATAAGCAGTTGGGTCAATACTATAAGAAGAAACATATTGGAAAGCGGAAATAGGATCCCCTGTAGCCCTGTCATTTTTATCTCCTAGAAGTCCAAATGAACCTCTTAGTTTCAAAAAATCAATTATATGCTTATCCTTTATAAATTTCATGAAGTTTTCGTCTGATATAACGTAATTACCTGAAGCTGCATAAAAAGTACCCCATTGATGACCAGGGGGGAAGAGGTAGTCTCCATCTCTGCGAATAGATCCTTCAACAGTATATTTTGATTTATAGCTGTAGGTTAAACGACCTAGGTAAGCACTGCGGCCACCTTCGCCTTCGCCACCTCCAACAGATTGATCTAAAGCAGGGCCTGCAACTAATTGGTCAAAGATAATCTGGTAGCCCTTTCTGTTGCCGGAAACATTTGAACTTTGACTGCGTTGTTGCTCGTATACACCGGTAAAATCAATTTTATGGTCGCCGAAAGTTTTATTGTAAAGAACGTAACCTTGTAAAGTCAAAGTACTGCCTTGCCCCTGTTGAGCTGATAAGGATGAAGGGTTACCATAAATTGGCGTTGTACTTCCCAGGGCATATGCGGGTAAAACATAACTCCATAATTTTGTAATATTAGTAAATGCTGTATAAGCACCGTTTGCCTTAAATTTCAGTCCCTCTAAAAACGGAGCACTGTATTCCAGACCTAAATTGGTGTTTAGTATTTTATCTGTTTTTCTAGAATAACCGGCGCCAGGGTACAATTCACGCAGGAGATTGTCGGGAATAGGTGTAGGCAGACCAAATTCATTTAAGGCTGCCTGCGAGGAGGCCCTTGCTTGTGTCCGGCTAAATATGCTTAAAAATCCCGAGGATGGTTCAGAATGATTTTCAATAAAACCATCTATACCTGCAGTAACTTTTAAATGAAGTTTTTCTAAATTATTAGTCACATTAAGTCTGTAGGTTGTCCTTTTATTATAGTTGTTGTCGGTTCTTAAAATAGTGCCCTGATCGTAATAGGAAAGTGCTGCATAATAAGTTATAGATTTTGTTCCCGATGTTAGAGAGAAATCATGACGCATTTCCGGCGCAAATTTTTTCATCACTAAATTTTGCCAGTCGGTGTTAGGGAAATTGAAGGGATCGGAACCTGTACGGTATTTTTCTACATCTTCTGGCGATTTATAAACGCCTTTACCCTCGTCTGCATACAGCCTGTTAAAGGCAAGGACCTGTTCATACGAACTTACTTTTTTAGGAAAAATTGTAGGTTGTGAAAGGATCTCGTTGAAAGAGTAGTTAATATTTGTTGCACCTTCGTGACCACGTTTGGTCGTTACAAGTACGACACCATTTGCTGCAGACACCCCATAAAGAGCTGTAGCACCTGCATCTTTTAAAATCGAATAATCTTCGATGTCGTTTGGATTAAGATTGGCGAAATCACTGGCCGAACGGATAATATTATCAATGACAAATAAAGGTGTGCCACCACCACGAATGGAGATGGTGCTTTTGGTACCTGGAGAACCACTGGCAGCTGTAACAATTACACCTGGTATACGCCCGGCAATGGCATCATTAATTGATGCAACAGGCAATGGAGCTATGTTTTCCATATTAAGTGTGCTAATCGCACTGGTTGTGGCTCTTTTTGTGGTTTTACCATAGGCCTGCACAACTACTTCATTTAAATTGTTGCTCGCTGATTTCAATGTTACGATCATTAATGAGCTCGAAGCAGGTGTTTCTGCCGTTTCATAACCTACCAGGGAAAAAATGAGTATAGCATGATCAGGGACTTTTAAACTGAATTTCCCGTTTGCATCTGTTGCTGTACCCTTTTTTGTTCCCTTTATAAATACGGTAACACCAGGTAAAACCACAAAAAGAGCCACAACCAGTGCGATTAGCACACTTAATACTGTCTC
>NZ_JAELTV010000563.1 GCF_016429005.1 Pedobacter sp. ASV19 | reverse complement strand
ACGTTCGTCGGCAGCGTCAGATGTGTATAAGAGACAGGTAGGAAGTCTGTAAACTAAGCCAGTGAAGCCGCTGCCATTTAAAATCGTAACTTATTTTGACATCTTTATAAACCGTATGCACTTTTGAACCCTTAACCACAGGAACATATAAATCCAGACTCCCGTTTGGAGAGGCAATTTTAGCTCTGTTCCTATACGTTTGCTTAGGAAAATGTTCAAATCTTTCTATTATAAAATTAAAATCATGCGCATTAAGTGCTGAAAAATACCCTACGGGCGGAAGATAAAAAAGTGGAAATGTTGCCGGACTTTGCATTTGTTAATTTATGTTTGCATTCTCAATTCGCCAAATTAATGATAAAAAAGGGGTTTTCTTACATGGGTATATTTTTTTTATACCTCATTGCTCTATTGCCAATGCCCCTATTATATTGTTTTTCAACAGCTTTATACCATTTCATCTATCATATTACCGGCTATAGAAAAAATGTAGTCCGCGATAATTTGAAGCGCTCTTTTCCCGGTAAAAGCACAACTGAAATTGAAGCGATTGAAAAACGCTTCTATCGCTTTCTGTGCGACCTGATCTTTGAGATCATAAAAATGCCGCTGATCAGTAAAGCAGAATTGGAAAAAAGGTGCAAATTCACAAATCTTCATCATATTGAAGCCTTACTCGCCGGTAAGAAAAGCGTAATCGTATGTTCCTCCCACTATGGAAACTGGGAATGGGGAATGCTGGCCTTCGGAATTAAAGTATCCAGTCCAAAACTCGTGGTCTATAAACCTCTCCATAGCCCAGCCTTCAACATCTGGTTTCACAAAATGCGGTCCAGGTTTGGAAACACCATGGTGTCTATGAAACAAACCCTAAGGGTACTGGCCAGCTCAAGGAATATACCTTCCGTGCTTTGTCTGGCCTCAGATCAGACACCAGAAACAGACCAGGCAAAATACTGGATAGACTTTCTTCATCAACCAACAGCGGTATATACAGGACCTGAAAAAATTGCAGTTCAAACCGACAGGGCAATTTTTTACATACAAGTCCGTATACTCAAAAGAGGATACTATGAATTAGATTGTGTCCTCCTGTCGGAAGAACCACAGAAAACCGCAGAGCACGAAATCACAAAAATGCAATTTAAACTACTAACAGAGAGTATACTTGCAGAACCACAATACTGGTTATGGAGTCACAAAAGATGGAAGCACAAACAACAATCAGCATAAATATGGAGCCAAGTGTAGCAGTTGTTATCTTAAACTGGAATGGAAAAGCATTGTTAGAGCAGTTTTTGCCCAGTGTTGTCCAATCACAATACCCTAATCTTCAAATCATTGTTGGCGACAACCACTCCTCAGACGACTCCGTAGATTTTGTTAAAAAAAATTACCCGGATATCCAGATCATACAAAATGATCAGAACTACGGATTTGCCGGAGGCTACAATAAAATTCTCGAACAAGTAGAAGCAGACTATTTCATTCTCTTAAATTCAGATGTAGAGGTACCGCAAAACTGGATCAGTCCGGTCATTAGCCTGATGGAAAGCAACCCGGACATTGCGGCAGCACAGCCAAAAATCAAATGGCAGAAAGATAAAAACCAATTTGAATACGCTGGAGCCGCAGGCGGATTTTTGGACAAATACGCCTTTCCATTTTGCCGTGGAAGAATTTTTGATGCCATAGAAAATGATGAGGGACAATACAACAACACATTGGAAATCTTTTGGGCCAGTGGTGCGGCTTTTTTTATAAAAAGCAAGTATTGGACAGAAACCGGAGGATTAGATGCCGCTCTGTTTGCCCATATGGAGGAAATTGACCTCTGCTGGAGACTAAAAAACCTGGGCTATAAAGTCATGTTCTGCCCGGATGCCGAAGTTTATCACGTAGGTGGTGGTTCGTTAAACGCCACCAATCCATTTAAAACCTATTTGAATTTCAGGAATAACCTGATGATCATGCAAAAAAACCTTCCCGCACCAGAAGTGTTTTCAAGGATATTTATCCGCTTTTTCATTGATTTTGCTGCATTGCTCCATTTCCTGTTAAAAGGAGAAGTAAAATTTGCAATGGCCGTATCCAAAGCTCATTTTCACTTTTTTAAACATCTTTCTGCAACACGCAAAAAAAGAACAGCTAAACAGATCCCCTATAAACAACATACAGGCGTACTACATTCCAGTATTGTTTACAGCTTTTTCGTTAAGAAAATCAGAAAATTCAGCGGTATCGAATTCAAATAACCCTATAACTGTCTCTTATACACATCT
>NZ_JAELTV010000562.1 GCF_016429005.1 Pedobacter sp. ASV19 | reverse complement strand
CCCCCCCCCCCCCCCCCCCCCCCCCCCCCCCCCCCCCCCCCCCCCCCCCCCCCCCCCCCCCCCCCCCCCACCCCCCCCCCCCCCCCCCCCCCCCCCCCCCCCCCCCCCCCCCCCCCCCCCCCCCCCCAAACACTTTTTTTTTACGTTCGTCGGCAGCGTCAGATGTGTATAAGAGACAGGGCTTAGCCATCACCGTTTGTAATTCTTTCCAGCGGCGTAAATCCCATCCAGGCATACATTCAAAAGCAAGTTCAATTCTTCTTTCCTGATGAATGATTTGACGAAGGCCAGCCTGGCTCGTATACTTTGAAGGATTTGTAGAAAGCTGGGCCGTCCATGCTTCGGTCACTGTTGGAATTTTAGCCCTTTTTCTTACTTCATCAATATAAGGCAATACCTCTGTATAATTTTTCCCTTGTTCATTCAATGCTTCTGCATATAATAAATAAAGATCCGAAAGCCTCATTAAAGGAAAATGAAAATTCTCATAAGTTAACCTGTCGCTGTAAACCGTTAGATAATTCACCATTTTTTTTGGCCAGTATCCTGAAATATTCGTATGACTTTGATCCTTAGGCCCTGCATAACTTGTAGTACCTCTAGCTTGTACATAATTTGCATTCGCAGGATCAGACAGCTGACCATTTCCATACCACACACCACCATCAAATGCAATAGAAGCATAAAATCTAGGTTCCCGTTTAAAATGTGCTTTGACTGTCTCATAGCCATTATGCACATAATACTGGTCTTCCGAAGTTCCTGTTGTCAGGGTATATCTGTTTCTATAGTCCCAGGTTTTATCTTCATCAATCGGAAGTCCGTTATTGGTATAAAACAATTCCTGTTCGGCAATCGGCACAGCAAAATAACCTTGGGCGCTGCTTAAATTTGAGGCTGCTGCTGCAGTTAAACGTGGTATAAACCGCTCCTGCTTTCCATATCCAAAAGTAGGTGCCATTCCCCATATCAATTCTGTGTTCAGTTCCCATTTTTCAGTAACAGCGGTTTGAATCGTCAAAACATTGATCAATTCCTGGGGAAGATTACCCGGCATATTTGCCGTAGGTATAAAGGTGTGTAACTTTAAGCCACCCGCCAGACAAGCATTTAAAGCTGCAGCGCATGCCGCTGAAGCACGGTCCCACTTTTTCAGATCTTTTTCCTGGCTAAATAATGCCTGCCCGTCTTTATTGCGAAATCCTGCATAATCAGAATTTCCATTAAATAGCGGGCTTGCAGCAGTGACCAGGATTTGAGCTTTTACAGAAAGCGCAATAAGACGGGTTATCCTTCCCAGTTCCTGCGCCTGGTTTGAAATCTGACTGGGCAAATCCGGAGTAGCCTCATCAATCAAACGAACCATATAATTCACTACCGAATCAACCGGTTTTCTTTTCACCCGCGTTTCCTCAATTGAACTGTTAATGGGTAAGTTTACATCAGTAATGGGTATCGGACCATACATTCTGAACAGGTAAAAATGATAATAAGCCTTTAAAAACTTAGTTTCTGCAATCCACCTTTTCTTTTCCGATTCACTCAAATCAATCGGTTTATCAATATTTTCCAGCATGGTATTACAGCGTCTTATGGCAACAAACATAGCCTGTCCGCCTTCATTGCCGTCCCAATAATTTAATCCGGGAGTACCGCTGGTCTGCGTTCCCCTCATCATATTAAAGCCAACAGCATTAACACCCTGTGCATCAGTTATTTCATTCGGAGCTGGAAATACAATTTCTCCGGACGTAGCAAATCCTGCGTCCATCCACGGATCCTGTAGTTTCTGTAAAGTAGAATAGCATCCAAATAAATAATTTTCAGCTTCATTACGATTTCTAAAAGCGTAATCTATAGTACCCACGTTATCTGGCGTAACATTCAGATACTTTTTACACGATGTTAGGGATAAGGCCGCAACCACTACGTATAAAATTTTTGAATATAATGACTTCATGTCTTTATTCTTTATATTAACTATAAACTAATATTTACTCCAAGGTTATAGACCTTTTGCAAAGGATAAGAAAAACCATTCCCGCCTATTTCAGGATCCCACATGGTAAAAGGACTCCAGGTAATCAGGTTAAGTCCGCTGAAATAAACCCTCATTCTTTTCACTTTGAACTTGTTCAGGAAACTTTGCGGAATGGTATAACCTACCTCCAGCGACTTCATCCTTAAAAAACTACCGTCCCGTAACCACCACGAACTATTCTGACGGTTATTTTCTATCACGGCACCGTTTATTCCCTGTCTCTTATACACATCTCCGAGCCCACGAGACAGGCAGCTCTATCGCGTATGCCGTCTTCTGCTTGAAAATGGGGGGGGGGGGGGGGGGGGGGGGGGGGGGGGGGGGG
>NZ_JAELTV010000561.1 GCF_016429005.1 Pedobacter sp. ASV19 | reverse complement strand
CCCCCCCCCCCCCCCCCCCCCCCCCCCCCCCCCCCCCCCCCCCCCCCCCCCCCCCCCCCCCCCCCCCCCCCCCCCCCTCTCTTAATGATCCGGCTACCACCGATTTCAACACCGGCTAACGTTCGTCTGCAGCGTCAGATGTGTATAAGAGACAGCCCCCATAGCTCTATTAAAGCTACAAGTATAGTCCTTTATAGAAGGGTTATGAAGGGGATTAGATACATTTTGAGGCAATTTCTTTTAGATAGATTGATAAACTTGTAGATTAGTGAAATTATAAAAATCTTTATATGGCACTGGTAATACCTATCCTCAGGATGTTCGATTACAATAAAACAATTGAGTTTTATGTAGACTGGCTTGGTTTCAAAATAGATTGGAAGCATAGCCCGGAAGGTTCTCCGATTTATATGCAGATCTCGCTGCGGGATATTGTACTTCATGTATCAGAACATCATGGTGATTCCATCCCGGGAGCACATCTACGGATTGAAGAATTTAAGTCTTTAAAAGACTATCATCAGCAACTTCTTGATAAGGAATATAAATATAACCGTCCGGGTATAATGGTGCCTGAGTGGGACGATAATGAGATTCTGGTTACAGTACATGATCCTTTTGGAAACAGGATATCTTTTAGCGAAGTGACAGATTCGCATTCATGATAATTCCTGTTCTTGGTACATCTGCTTATTTAAGAACAACTTTCATTCCCAGAACTTAAAAACATTGATGAGACAAATAAAATGAAGAAGACACACACCATTTGGCGTAGATATTACGGATTTCATCTCTATTTCACTGCGTTGATTTTCACGTTATGCACATTACCATCTTGCCAAACTTCCTATAAAAACTATGGAACGAGCGTCATACCTTTTAAGAACGACAGCTTAGCCACACTGGAGTCTAAAAAATCACTGAACAGCTTAAATGATCAGGATTTTCTCTACCGATCCTTTTTAACCAAGAGTAATCAGAACATACCTTATCGCTTATTAACTCCCTATAATAGTCAACCGTCAAAAAAATATCCACTGATCATAACATTTCATAATTCAAGCAGGATAGGATCCGACAACAAGAACCAGCTGGAACCATTGGCCAGAATCTGGCTCGAGAAGAATATTAGAGAAAAATTCCAGGGATATATAGTAGCCCCACAGTTCGCCACCCGCCCCACGATTTATGCCCCCGATAGCCAAAAGGGAATACTCACCTCAAAGGCAGAACCTCAGTTATTCGCTATGATAGATCTGATCGATTCCATAAAGAAAGAATACAATATTGATGAAAACAGGATTTATCTTGTAGGTTACTCTATGGGAGGGTCATCAGTCATTGATCTCCTTAATTTTAAGCCAGATCAATTTGCAGCAGCCGTAGCTATTGCTGGTGTACCACAGTTTGATCATACAGACTCACTTAAGAATGTTCCTATATGGCTTATCCATGGAACGAAGGATACCGAAAACCCATTTTCAGGGAGTGAGCAGCTTTACCAGGAGATCAACCAATGCCACAAAACCAGATATTGGATCTTCGAAAACAGAACACATGATAATATTGTCTCAACAGCACTCCTTGGCGAAAACATACCGAAGTGGCTGTTCTCTAAGAAACGCTGAGCATACCAGGGCTCTTTAGGCTGAAGTATTATATGAAAACTATGTGGAAATAAAAGGACTCGAACCTTTAACCGATACCTTATAAGAGTACTGCTCTAGCCAAATTTTTAATTATTCAAAAATATTTTTTACTGGCATTGTATTGAAGAACGCTCAAAGTGTTAAATAAAACAAGGGTTGCATAACCCGTAATTCATTGGTAATACGTTTTTTCTTTGCAGGGAAAGCGATAAAATGATAACTTACCAGCAGTTTGATCAGTTAAGATGCATCAGGATAGTTTACACAATGCGAACGATACCGAACTTTTGCTCCAGCTAAGTAAGGGGTCCAGGCCGGCTTTCGATATGCTGTATAACCGGCATTGGAAGCAAATATATAATGCTGCATATAAAAGGCTAAACGACGAACAGCAAGCCCAGGACATTGCCCAGGATGTGTTTGTCCAGCTATGGACCAGAGGCAGAACATCCCCGATTGAAAATCTGGCTGCCTATCTGTATACCTCTGCCAGAAATGGAGTATTTAAATATTTCGAAAAGCAAGGCAAACAGAGTGCCCTTCCCGATACTATAGAAAATATAAGCGATGAACATGATCGCGCGGATGCCGGTATGCTCCACCAGGAATTCCTGAACGCCTTTAATGAATTGGTAGATACCTGTCTCTTATACACATCTAAAAAGGGGGGGGGGGGGGGGGGGGGGGGGGGGGGGGGGGGGGGGGGGGGGGGGG
>NZ_JAELTV010000560.1 GCF_016429005.1 Pedobacter sp. ASV19 | reverse complement strand
ACTGACCCTGTATGTTATCGATTTAAGCAAAAAATCAAACTCCCAGGAATTAATGATCAAAAAACAACAAGCATCAATTGCAAATCAGCAAATGGAGATTAACAAATTGAAGAAAAATAAACGATGAAAAAGTTAATGTTTATCATTTTGTTCCTCGCCACTATAAGTGTAAAGGCACAAACAACAGGAAGTATAACCGTTGGAGGCGATTTTGATAAGTTCTATCCAACAGTTTGGACCGATGGAGGGTGGAATAATATGATGCCGTCGCAATTAGAAATAGGTAGGTCTGTGATTCATGAGAATGGGGATTGGAGAGGTTCGCTTATGGCAAAATTTACTTTCCATGTAGCCCTTTGGGGAAATGGTGCCAACTTTATAAATGCAGAAATTATACAAACACACAATACCTTAAACAGTGCCAGCAGGGATTTTATAGCGGGATGGAAAGACGCTAGTGGAAGCAGTGCAACTCTTGATCTCGTTATTTGGCTAAGAGGTGGAGGTACAACTTATCACTATAAATCTCTCTATCCAACTACTTGTAGAGTATTTGATGGCGTTGCAAATCCTTTATCCTTTCAGGAAGAGGGAGGTCCGGTGCATAGTTTCAAAACAAGTCCTGATCTATATGTGAATTCAGAGGGTTTAACAAATGTTGGCAGCGCTGCCTTTCACGGTGGAGGCACAAATTACTTTGCCGGAAATATGGGGATCGGTACCCAGGATACACGAGGATATAAATTAGCCGTATCCGGGAATATGATTGCCGAATCTGTTAAAGTCCAGCTGCGGTCTGCCTGGCCGGATTATGTATTCACAAAAGATTATACACTTCCATCTTTAAAAGAAACAGAAAAGCACATCAAAGAAAAAGGTCATTTGCCAGGGATTCCTTCTGCAGCAGAGGTGAAGAATAACGGAATTGATTTGGGTGATATGAATGCAAAATTATTGGAAAAGATCGAAGAGCTTACGTTGCACTTGATCCAGAAAGATAAGTTAATAGAAAGCTTGAAAACCAGTAACCAGCAAATTGAAAATAAACAATTAGCTCTTCAATTGTCTCTGGAAGCCTTGTTAAATCGTCTAAATAAGTTAGAAAATCAAAAAAACTAATCATGAAATATTTAAAATATAGATTGTGTCTGCTTATGACAGGCAGTTGTCTTATCTGTTTTGGTCAAGGACTTGGCCCCAATAAAAACGATGATCTGGAGATATCATCTGTAAGTGGGCAGGCAAGTACAAATATTATTATGAATAAACAATGGCTATATAGAAGTGAGGCAGGAAATGACTGGTATACTTCTATGGTTGTAGATGGAATAAGCATAGATTATTCTTTTTTAAAACCAGGAACAAGCAGAACCTGGTGGCTTAGAAATCCATTTTCAGGAGCACAGTCTTGGGGTAATGCAGGAGAAACATATATGGGGATTTATGGGGGTAATTTAGGCATCGGAACAACAGACACTAAAGGATACAAACTTGCAGTGGCAGGCAACATGATTGCAGAATCTGTTAAAGTCCAGTTGCGGTCTGCCTGGCCAGACTATGTTTTCGCAAACGAGTACAAACTTCCTTCTCTAAAAGAAACAGAAAAGCACATCAAAGAAAATAGCCATTTACCTGGAATTCCTTCTGCTGCAGAAGTTAAAACCAATGGAATTGATGTAGGAGAGATGAATGCCAAACTACTCAAAAAGATCGAAGAACTGACCCTGTATGTTATTGATTTGAACAAGAAATCAAACTCACAGGAATTAATGGTCAAAAAACTACAGAACGAAGTTAAAAAACTCAAGTCTAAGAAATAACACAGATGAAACCTTTATATACTTTACTATTCCTTGCCCTTGCTTTAAGTAAAGCAGGTACCGCTCAAACATTGCAGACTGTTGTAGACAATGGCAATACAACCACTTCACCCGTGAAATTTTTTGGACATGCAGATTTTGGCGATGCCTGGGATCCTTCCCCTTACGGAGTAGTACAGATTACACGTCCTGCAAATCTGGATCCCAAGTTCCATTTGTCTTTTATTAGAAATGGGCAAATGGTTTATGGTATGGGATACCTTTACAATTCAAGCGTGTTTGCTATTCAAGCTGGAAGTGACAATAAATCTTTAAGAGGCCTTTTTATGGATGCCAACGGATATGTCGGAATTGGCAATACAACTCCTGGAGCAAATCTCGATGTTAAAGGCCAAATAGCGGTGTCGGGTACAGGTTCGGGTGCTGTCTCTTATACACATCTGACGCTGCCGACGAACGTTAGCCGGTGTAGGTGTCGGTGGGGGGCGGAGCGGGGGGAGGGGGGGGGGGGGGGGGGGGGGGGGGGGGGGGGGGGGGGGGGGGGGGGGGGGGGGGGGGGGGGGGGGGGGGGGGGGGGGGGGGGGGGGGGGGGG
>NZ_JAELTV010000055.1 GCF_016429005.1 Pedobacter sp. ASV19 | reverse complement strand
CCCCCCCCCCCCCCCCCCCCCCCCCCCCCCCCCCCCCCCCCCCCCCCCTTTTAGATGTGTATAAGAGACAGGTTTTATATTCGTTACAGGCCAGACAGAAAGAATAACTCTGTTTTTATCTTTTTTACCGGCAATTCCTCTGGCGAAATTTTTTTACGGCAGTATTGCTGAGGCTTCTGCAAGACAGGCAACCCTGGGGAAGCGTTTACTGAACATCAGGGTGACCGATCAGCTGGGCAACAGGATATCGCTGGGTATTTCTTTTATAAGGAACCTCTCTAAAATATTATCCGTTATCCCTCTGTTCTTCGGTTATCTGTACAGTTTTCTCAACAGAAAGCAACAATGCTGGCATGATATCGCGGCAAATACCTTAGTTATTAAAGATCGATTGATATAATCTATATCTTTGCACCAGAAATACAAGTCATGGAAGAAGTATCTATTCAAAAGGAATTAAAGGGCGGTTATTGTAACAGTTTAACTCAGTATTCCAGGTTTTTGACCCGGGAAGTTCAGATAGGGGACATTCCAATGGGAGGGTTGAATCCCATAAGGATCCAATCCATGACAACAACTGATACGATGGATACCCTTGGCACCGTAGAGCAAACCATTAGAATGGTACATTCAGGTTGCGAGTATGTCCGTATAACTGCGCCAAGTATGAAAGAGGCCGAAAACCTGGCCAATATCAAAAAGGAACTCCGGATGCGTGGCTATACAGTACCATTGGTTGCTGATATTCACTTTACACCAAATGCCGCGGAAGCAGCAGCTCGTATTGTAGAAAAGGTGAGGGTGAACCCGGGTAACTATGCGGATAAAAAGCGCTTCGAAAATATAGAATATACACAACAAGCCTATCAGGCCGAGTTGGAACGTATTTATAAGAAATTTACACCATTAGTTAAGATATGTAAGGAATATGGAACGGCCATGCGGATTGGTACCAATCATGGCTCGCTGTCAGACCGGATCATGAGCCATTATGGCGATACACCAAGAGGAATGGTGGAGTCAGCCATGGAATTTATCCGCATGTGCGAAGACCTCAACTATTACAATCTGGTTATTTCTATGAAGGCAAGTAATACCCAGGTTATGGTACAGGCTTATCGTTTACTGGTGGAAACTATGGTGAAGGAAGGGATGAACTATCCCTTGCATCTGGGCGTAACAGAGGCCGGTGACGGCGAAGATGGAAGGATTAAATCTGCCGTTGGGATTGGAACATTGCTGGAAGACGGTTTGGGTGACACCATTCGTGTATCCTTAACCGAGGATCCTGAATTTGAAGCACCAGTGGCCAAAGCCTTGGCTTTAAGATATGAAAAACGCGCTTTACTGCTGTCCGGTAGGGAAGAGGAAAACCATAAGATAGAACTGAAGACCCTTCCTTATAACCCTTTCGAATACAACAGAAGGCATACCACTTCGGTTCAGCATATAGGTGGTCATGCTCATCCGGTTGTGATGCTGGATGTTTCTGAACAAAATTTAAAAGACCCATTTTTCCTGCAGGTTGCAGGTTATAAGTACAGTGCAGGACTGGATAAATACAATATGGCCGACCAGGCCTGTGACCTGGTTTATCTGGGAGATGCCTTACCTTCCTTTTCTTTTCCGGGTAATTTAAAGCAAGTATATAATTATCAAACCTGGCTTGGATTAAAAGATAAAACCAATTGTCATCCGCTCTTTTCCATAAATGATTACATCGCTAATGATCCTAAGGATTCAGCTTTAAATCTGGTTAGTGTAGATGCCTCAGACTTCAGTATACTGCAGTTAAAGGCTTTGGATCCGGTATCTAGTATTCTGGTACTGGAAACATCTGCAATTAACGGGATGGCTGAACAACGGTTATTCTTCACAGCTTTGTTGAATGCTGAAATTACATTACCCGTCATTATTAAACGCGTTTATAAAGACATTACCGCCGATGACTTGATGTTGTATGCCGCTACCGATCTTGGTGCGTTACTGACCGATGGACTGGGAGATGGGGTCTGGATAGAAGCCAGGACTATAGACCTTTCCTTGCTCAATGCCACCAGTTTTGGAATTTTGCAGGCCACGCGTACCCGTATCTCTAAAACAGAATATATATCCTGTCCAAGTTGTGGAAGAACGCTATTTGATTTGCAGGAAACCACCCAGTTGATTCGTTCCAGAACAGACCATTTGAAGGGCATCAAAATTGGAATTATGGGTTGTATTGTAAATGGTCCTGGCGAGATGGCGGATGCAGACTATGGATATGTTGGAACCGGGCCAGATAAAATTACCTTGTACCGGGGTAAAGAAGTTGTCAAAAAGAACGTACATGCAAATTATGCATTAGACGATCTGATTGAATTGATTAAAGAAGATGGCAACTGGATAGAAAAAGAATTAGGAGACTAAGATGTATCCTCTCCTTTAGGTTTTGAAGAATTGGAAGCAGTATGATGGATATTAGTACATTTAGCGCTTTTAAGAGCAGAAATTATCGTTTGTATTTTAGCGGTCAATCTATTTCCCTGATTGGTACATGGATGCAGAAAACAGCTGTCAGCTGGGTAATTTATTCAGAAACCCATTCTAAATTCATGCTTGGGCTTACGCTTTTTGCAAGTCTTTTTCCTTCTTTTATCTTCTCTTTTCTGGGTGGGGTGGTTTCAGACCGGTATAACCGCTACAAGGTTTTGCTGATGACCCAGGTTGCTTCTATGATCCAGGCTGTCCTGCTCACACTGCTGATCTTTTTCAGACATTATTCGGTATGGGAGATCATTGCTTTAAGTGCTTTACTTGGGCTGATCAATGCGTTTGATGTGCCGGCCAGGCAATCGCTTGTCTATGAAATGGTAGATGATAAAGCCGATTTGCCCAATGCCCTGGCATTGAATTCTTCCATGGTGAACCTTTCCAGATTAATTGGTCCGGGAATAGCAGGATTGGCACTGGAAAAATTTGGTGACGACATTTGTTTTGGTCTGAATGCCGTGAGTTTTATTGCGGTAATCGGATCATTGTTCATGATGAAATTGCCCAAATACACTCCAAAACCACATAATAAGAACGTTTTTGGTGATCTGAAAGAAGGTTTCGTATATATCAAGCAAACGCCTTCTATTGCTTTGGTACTTCTCATGCTGGCCTTGATCAGTCTTTTGGTTTTGCCGTATTCCACTTTGATCCCTGTTTACGCAAAGGATATTTTTAAAGGAACAGCTTCTACTTTTGGTATTATTGATAGCGTTATTGGCCTTGGCGCATTTTGCGGGGCGATCTATCTGGCTTCCCTGAAACCGGGTAGAAATCTGAGGAAAATACTGGCCAGGAACACCGTGATTTTTGGTGTTGGACTTGTTTTATTCTCGCATGCGACGAATTATCCATTAGCACTTCTCTTCTCCGCAGTCGTTGGATTTGGGATGATGTCGCAAATTACGATTAGCAATACACTCATTCAGACGACAGTAGATCCGGCAATGAGAGGTCGGGTAATCAGTTTTTATGCAATGGCTTTTTTTGGAATGCAGCCTCTGGGAGGTTTGCTGGTTGGAACGATTTCACAGTGGATCGGAACCCCGGATACGGTATTGATACAAGGAATCATCACTCTGATCATTGGTGTAGTTTTATACCGTTTTCTAAAAAAAGAAAGAGAAAGAAAACTCGCAGTGATATCCTCCTCAAAACTGTAAAATAAAATTGACGATAAGAATAGCTTATTTTAAGAAATCCAGCGTCTTTTTACAAAGCTCCTTCAGATGTGGGGGTTTTGTTTTTTCCTTATAGGGATGTGAAGCGCCATAAACGTGGTTGGCACCTTCTATCTTTTGCAGTTTTGCATTAGGCTGTGCTTGAGCAAGATGCTGTGCTACACTGAAAGGAACGTTAATGTCTTCATCGCCGTGAAGAATCAACCAGGGGATTTTTACCCTTTTCGCGGCATCAATCACGTTATAAGCCGCTTTATGTGCCTTGAAATCCTCTAACAGAGATACATTAAGAGGCATTTTTTCTTTCGTACGGGCGTTGATGACATGAATCTGGCCGATTTTTTTCCATTCCGCTTCCTGTTCCGGCTTCCAGAGGCTACTAAAATCCCCTATGGCACTCCAGGTAATGAGTTTATGAATTCTAGGATCTTCAGCAGCCTTTAATATGGCCAAAGCACCACCCCTGCTGTGGCCGATCAGGTTGATCTTTGAAAAAGCATGCGTAGAAGAGAGGTGATTGATAACGATATTCACATCTGCAAGTTCTTTACTGATGGTATTGGAGGCAAAAGCCTCAAGATCAGTAATCTCATCCGGGCTCTGTGGAGTCGTTCCTCCATGAGAGAGGTTAAACTTTATATAATTATAGCCATGGTTCGCAAAGTACTCAGCCACAAGGTTATGTGCGCCCCAATCTTTAAATCCTTTAAATCCGTGAATGAACAGGATGACCTCATGATTCGTGTTTTTGTCGTCAAAAGTGCTGTCGCCAAGAATGGGTTTTCCATGTGATCCGCTTAATATAAATTGCAGTTTCTGTATCATAAGTATCTATTGATATGGTGCTTACCTGATATAACAAAATTAAAGTTTGGAATGTTTATTCTATTTTATTAATTTATAATCTTTCTAAATTAGTCTTAATTACAGCATAATGACAGACACTGTGTATGGTGTTGTTACTTTTGTTGAGCGAAAAAAAATACTCAACCTCACATTGGAATATTTAAAGATCATTGCTTTTACACATAAACAGATTGACCTGAAATCTTTAGGGAAATTAGTGATTTGTGAGCAAACACTCGACAGCAGGCTAAAAAACATTCAGGAGAAGCTGAATATCAAGGAGATATTTTATATTGGTACTTGTAACCGTGTTGAGTTTGTATTTACTTCCAAAAACCTGGTTGATAAAGACTTCACCCTTCGTTTTCTTACAGAATTGGACATGGGGTTACCTGAACAGTATATGGAACGTTTTATAGAAAATGTTTCCGTTTACGAGCAGGTTGAAGCTTTTAACCATTTGCTGCGCACTTCCTGCTCCCTGGAGAGTCTGGTCGTTGGTGAAAAAGAGATCCTGGCACAGGTACGTAAGGCTTATGAAGCTTGCCGCCTGGGTGGCTTTACCGGTGATTATATGCGGACCGTAATGGATCATGTGGTGAAAACAGCTAAAGAAGTATACACCCATACCAATATCTCTAAAAACCCGGTTTCCGTGGTTTCGCTGGCTTATCGCAAACTCCGTGACCTGAAAATGTGTGCCAATTCCCGTTTGCTTATCATTGGTGCAGGAGAAACCAACAAGAATATTGCCCAATATCTTAAAAAACATAAGTATTCTAATTTCTCTGTATTCAACAGAACTGTCGAGAATGCAGAATATCTGGCCCGCGAATTAAAGGGTAAAGCTTACCCGCTTTCAGAACTCCAAAATTTTGAAGGAGGCTTTGATGTCATTATTACCTGTACCGGAGCAACTGAGCCAGTAATCACTGAAGAAATTTACGCTAAACTCCTCAATGGGGATACCAGTAAGAAAGTGATCGTTGATTTGGCCATTCCAAACGATACAGCCCCGGAGATCCTTAATAAATTCCCTGTTCATTATATCGAAGTAGAATCTTTAAAAGAAACTGCCCGCAAGAATATCCAGGAACGTTACAAGGAACTGATCAATGCAGAGCACATCATAGAACAAAATATCAAAGAGTTTCAACTGGTTCTTCGTCAGCGTAAGATTGAAATTGCGATGAGCGGTGTTCCCCAGAAGATCAAAGAAATCAAACATACTGCATTAACTGCAGTTTTTGCAGATGAAATCAACGGTCTGGATGAAAATTCAAGAATGGTATTGGAAAGGGTAATGAACTATATGGAAAAGAAATGCATCAGCGTTCCTATGGTTCTTGCAAAAGAAATATTGGTGAATAACAGCTAATTCTAGCTATATTAGTCAGCAAAAAATTGTATAGTTTAAGTGAAAAAACTCATTATAGGCACACGGGGCAGCGACCTTGCTTTATGGCAAGCCAACTTTATAAAGGATAAGCTTGCAGAAATTGGCGTAGAGGCCGAATTGAAAATCATCAAAACTCAGGGTGACAAGATCCTGAACCTCAGACTTGATAAACTCGAAGGGAAAGGATTCTTTACCAAAGAACTGGAAGAGGAATTACTGGGCGGTACCATAGATATTGCTGTACACTCTCACAAAGATTTACCAACCAATCATCCTGCGGGTTTAATTATTGCTGCAGTTCCGGAAAGAGAAGATCCTTCAGAGCTTTTGCTGATTCTGAAAGATTGCGTGGACATCACACAGAAACTTTCGTTGAAAACAGGTGCTATGGTGGGAACCTCCTCCAATCGAAGGAAAGCACAATTGCTTGCCCTTCGTCCGGATCTGAACATCGAAGACCTGCGTGGAAATGTACCTACCCGGATTGGTAAATTAAGAGACGAGGACTATGACGCGATCCTGCTTGCAAAGGCCGGTGTTAACCGTCTTGGAATAGACTTGAGCGAATTCCATGTAGAAGTACTGGATACCACAGAACTGGTACCTTCACCTGCACAGGGTGCTTTAGGTATACAGATCAGGGAAAATGATACAGAGCTGTTCCAGTTGCTTCAGCAGATCAACCACGCTGCTACTGCCGAAGAAATTGCTGTAGAACGTAAGGTTCTTAATTTATTTGAGGGTGGTTGTCATATGCCATTGGGCTGTTACTGTAAAAAAGAAAACGGACAGTTCGAAGTTTGGACCTCCAAAGCAGAAAGCGATGAAGATTTTCCTGACCGCCTGTTTTATCGTGTAGATAATTTAGAGGGATTAGCAGAAAAGATCGTTGAAAAATATACCAGCGAACGTAAATTGCCATCCAAAGTCTTTATATCAAGGGAAATTGGAGAGCATAGTTATTTTAGAAGAGCATTAGAAAAACACCATATTGAAATTGAAGGCAGATCACTGATCCGCACTTTTCCAATTGTACATGTACTGGACCCATTCTATCTTAAAAATATAGACTGGATCTTCTTCAGCAGCAGGAACTGTGTAGAGTATTTCTTTAACCTGAAGCCTACTTTATCTAAAAAGACAAAGTTTGGTGTTGTAGGCAGAGGATCTGAAGATGCCTTGAGACGAGCAGGTCATCTGGCCAATTACGTAGGTGAAGGTGGCGATATTGATGAAGTTGCAGAAGGCTTTGCGGCTCTTGTAGAAAATGAAACCGTAATGTTCCCCAGAGCACAGGATTCGCTGCTGAGCATACAAAAAGCTTTGAAAGAGAGCACTAAAGTAGTAGATCTTCCCATCTATGAGACCGCAATTGTGGATGATATAGACCAGACCTATGCCGATGTACTCATCTTTACCAGCCCTTCTAATGTGGATGCATATTTTGCAGATAATTTACTAGACCCCGGACAGCAGGTCATTGCCATTGGCAATTCTACAGGAAAGAAATTTGATGAAATGGGTGTAAAATACCTTTTACCTTATTCTCCTGACGAAATTGGTTTGGCAGAAGCTGTCTTTGGAATAGACATTAAATCATAAAAAAGAGAGGTTGATATGTTACACCGCCCAAGAAGGTTAAGAAAAAATCCAATTGTCAGAGAAATGATTGCCGAAACAAGACTGTCTAAAGACATGTTCATTTACCCGTATTTTATTGTACCGGGAAATGGCGTCGTACATGCTTTAGATGCCATGCCGGGAATTAATCATTACTCCACAGACACTTTAATTAAAGATGTTGAAAAAGGATTAAAACTGGGTGTAAATAAAATTATGTTGTTTGGGGTTGGAGATGAGAAAAGCGAAGATGCGCACTCAGCCTACCATGACCATTCATTAGTACCAGTTGCAGTAAGAGAATTGAAGAAGAATTTTGGCGACGACTTATATGTAGTTACAGACGTTTGTGTTTGCTCTTATACCACGCACGGACACTGTGGTATCTTAAAAGACGATTACGTTCAGAACGATGCGACCGTAGAAGTGATTGCAAAAATGGGCCTTACCCACGCTGAAGCAGGAGCAGATATGCTGGCCCCATCAGATATGATGGATGGCAGGATTGGTGCGATGAGAAGTGTACTGGATGGTGCTGGTTTTGTCAATACGGCGATCATGTCGCATGCAACAAAATTCGCCTCTGCCTATTACGGACCTTTCAGAGAGGCCGCAGATTGTGCGCCAAGTAAAGGCGACAGAAAAGCATATCAAATGGATTTCAGAAATGGAAATGAAGCCTTGAGAGAAGCTTTATTGGATGAGAGTGAAGGTGCAGATGTCCTTATGGTAAAGCCTGCACTGGCTTACCTGGATGTTATGCAGAATCTGAAACAGCACAGTGATCTGCCTATAGCCTGTTATAATGTATCCGGAGAATATTCAATGGTGAAAGCAGCCGCAGAGCGTGGATGGATTGATGAACAAAAAGTAGTAATGGAAACCATGCATGCTTTTGCCAGAGCTGGAGCAAGTATCATTACCACATACCATATTAGAGATATTGTAGAAAAGAATTGGTTGTAATATGTTAGAGTCATTAAAAAAAATGTTCTCCGGAAATGAAGGCGATATGCCTGTAAACACCGGAAGCAAACCAGATATTTCAAGGGAAAAGTCTGCAGAATTGTACGAAAAAGCCAAAACTTTTTTTCCTGGCGGTGTGAACTCACCGGTAAGGGCTTTTAAGTCAGTTTACGGAACCCCTTTATTTATACAAAAAGGTGATGGTTGTTTTGTATGGGATGCCGATGGAAACCAGTTTATTGATTTCTGCGGAAGCTGGGGGCCTTTAATCCTTGGACACAACCATCCAAAAGTAAGAGAAAAAGTAACGGAGGTGATGCAGAACGGAATGAGCTTTGGCGCACCAACCGCGCTGGAGAACGAACTGGCAGAACTGATCGTGAAAAATAATAAACACGTAGAAAAGATACGTTTTACCAGTTCTGGTACTGAGGCAGTAATGTCTGCCATCAGACTGGCCAGAGGCTATACCAGTCGCGATAAGATCCTTAAATTTGAAGGTTGTTATCACGGACACTCCGATTCATTATTGGTTAAAGCCGGTTCGGGCCTGGTTACCTTTGGAGAAACTTCCTCAGCAGGCGTTCCGAAATCTTTCGCAGAAGAAACCATCGTTATTGGTCTGAACGATAAAGAAGCGCTAAAGAAAGCTTTTGAGCAATTCAAAGACCAGATTGCAGCAGTAATCATAGAGGGGATTCCGGCAAATAACGGTTTACTGATCCAGGATACTGACTATGTAGAATTTTTGCAACAAATCTGTAAAGACAATAAATCCCTGCTCATCTTTGATGAGGTCATTACCGGCTTCAGATTAGGTTTTGAAGGTGCGGCCTCTTATTATGGGGTAAAACCTGATATTGTTACTTATGGTAAGATTATTGGCGGAGGTTTACCCGTAGGGATGTATGGTGCCTCGGCAGAGATCATGGCTCACATTTCTCCAGATGGAGGTGTATACCAGGCTGGTACCTTATCCGGCAATCCGGTAGCTATGGCAGCAGGAATTGCACAACTGACGGAATTGTTGAGATCTGGCTTTTACAAAGAACTCAACAGCAAAGCAGGTGAATTTGCAGAAAGCATTCAAAGATTTGCCACCGCAAGAAACTATAAACTGAAAGTATTCCACGTGGGTTCTATTTTCTGGATGGCTTTTACAGATAAAGATAAAATCCAGACTGCAGAAGATATCGATCCGGCAAGTATGGAGAAGTTCAAGCTGATGCACAGGGAATTGTTAAACCGTGGGATCTATTTTGGCCCTTCCGGTTATGAAGTGGGTTTCGTTTCTGCTGCACATACAAAAATTGAACTGGAAAAGGCGAAAAGGGCCATATTTGAAGCTCTTGATATCGTTTTCAGAAACAAGTAATATTTGGTACATTAGATGAGTAATCAGAACAGATGAAGAAGTCGATCGTCATATTTTATTTCCTGTTGCTGTATAGCCTGGTGCAACTCATTTCCTGGGGAACACTGGTGGTTAAACTGCAACCATCCAGAATGGCGATGATCATGGGTGAAGGTTCCGTATTTTTGTTTTTGTTGTGTATAGGTGCCTATTTTCTGCATCAGTCCATCAAAAAAGAAGACCGTCTTCACGAACAACAAACCAATTTCCTGTTGTCGGTTACCCATGAATTAAAATCTCCTTTGGCTGCCATCAAGTTATCGATCCAAACCATCATTAAGAGAGACCTGGATAAAGCACGCCAAACCTCTTTGCTGTCCAATTCCCTGAAAGATATTGAACGTCTGGACGACCTGGTAGAAAATATGCTGCTGGCGACTAAGATTGAGAACCGTTCTTATTCTTTTCCTAAAGAGGAGTTTGATTTTTCAGAACTGGTTACTAAAATTACAGATCGTTTGCAGATCCATACCTGTGGCTGTGAGCAGGTCATTAAATCTAAAATACAACCCGGTATCAAAATCAGTGGAGATGCATTTGCCCTTTCTTCTGTGGTGACCAATCTGGTGGAGAACGCAGTTAAATATTCCGGGCCGTGTGCAGAAGTGAGTGTAGAACTTGCCCGGCAAAACGGACATGCCTTTTTGGCAGTTTCGGATAAAGGACCAGGTATACCGGATGACGAAAAGATGCTTATTTTCGATAAATTCTATCGTGTGGGTGATGAAAGTGTGCGGAAAGCAAAAGGAACGGGTTTAGGCCTGTTTATTGTTAAAGAAGTATTACAAAACCACGACGCCGATATCAGCGTTAAAGATAACGTACCGCAGGGTACCATTTTTGAAGTAACATTTAGTTGATCATTATGCCACAGAAATTAAGAATATTACTGGTCGAAGATGAAGACCACTTATTAGATGCCATAAAATTAAATCTTGAATTAGAAGGTTATAAAGTACACGCCGTTAAAGATGGCAAAACAGCCCTTAAAATATTCAAGGAAGAACGTTTTAACCTGATCATCCTGGATGTGATGCTGCCTGAAATGGATGGCTTCCAGGTTTGTGAAACCATTCGTTTGGAAAACACCGAAGTTCCAATTCTTTTCTTAACTGCAAAAAACACCAGCGAAGACAGAGTAATGGGCTTGAAAAAAGGCGCGGATGATTATCTGGTGAAACCATTTAACCTGGAGGAGCTGATCCTTCGTGTAGGTATTCTGGTTAAACGCAGTATGAAAGCAGACGATTTAAAGGAATTGAATTCTTATAAAATTGGCGATAAAACCATCTATTTCAACTCTTTTGAATTGAAACAGGATGATGGTGTTGTTGTTCCATTAACTAAGAAAGAAACCATGCTGCTTAAATTGCTTATCGAGCGTAAAAATGAAGCAGTTTCAAGAGAACAGATCCTGGAAACCGTTTGGAATTATGATGTGTATCCGTCCACGCGTACCATTGATAACTTCATTTTAACTTTCCGTAAGTATTTTGAACCAGATCAGAAAAATCCGGTATACTTTCATTCCATTAGAGGTGTAGGCTATAAATTTACGGATATACACAGTTAATGTTTAACGCAAAGACCAGGTATGGCCTGATGGTAATTTTTGCTGTCGCTGCCATTGCATGCCTGATATACCAACAATATCAACTGGCCGCTTTTGGCGGTCTTTTGCTTGTTATCCTCATTTGGAGCCACTTTAAACAGAGTTCTGTTTTATTGGCTTCCAAGCATTTTAAGAGGAAGGACTATGAAGCAACCGTGGAAGCTTTGGCAGAAGTTCCGGATCCGGAGCGTCTGGCTAAGAACAGGAGAGGATATTATGAATTTATGCTGGCCAATATTGCCTTGCAAAGTGAGGAATATGAGGAAGCAGAATATCATTTCCAGCTGGCCAGCAGGTTTCCCTTAGGCGGTAAAACAGATAAGGCCTTTGTCATGATCCACTTAGCCAATCTTGCTTTAAGAAAGAAAGATAAGGTAAGGATACTGGCCTATATAGAGAAAGCAAAGGAACTGGCCACAACACCAAAGGCCAGGGTCATAATTAATAAATTAGAGAAAGAAGCGAACAGCTTATAAAACCATTAAAATTTAGATGAACACGTTATTTTTAGATGCAGCATTTTCGAAGCAAACAGAACGTCCGCCGGTATGGATGATGCGCCAGGCAGGCCGTTTTATGCCACAATACTGGGAAATCAAAAACAAATATTCTTTCCTGGAGATGTGCAAAACCCCTGAAATTGCTGCTGATGTAACGATGTTACCAGTCGATTTACTGGGGATTGATGCCGCCATTCTTTTTTCCGATATCCTGGTTACAGGGGAGGCTATGGGCGGAGATCTGAGCTTTACCCAGGGCGTAGGCCCTAAATTTGCCAACCCAGTAAGGACACTGGCCGATGTAGATGCACTGGAAGTAGATGTACTTGACCGTTTGCAATACGTAGCCGACGCAATTAAAGTGATCCAGCAGCGTTTAAACGGAAGCATTCCATTAATTGGCTTTGCAGGTGCACCATTTACAGTGATGAGTTATCTGGTTGAAGGCGGTTCGTCCAAAGATTTTAAGACCACCAAACTCATGTTGCACAACCAGCCTGAGGTAGCCCATAAACTACTGGCTAAAATCGCAAAAGTAACGGCCGATTATCTGAACCTTCAAATCGCGGCAGGAGTAAACGCCATCCAGATTTTTGACAGCTGGGCACAAGCCCTGTCCTGGAATGATTATCAGGAGTTCTCTCACCGGTATATCCAGGAAATCATTGCCAATCTGAACAGAAAAGACATCCCGGTGATTTCTTTCTGTAAAGGAAGTTCCGTATTCGCACCAATCATGGCGGAAGCTAAACCAGATGTAATTTCTGTTGACTGGAATGCTGATCTGTTGAACATCAAAAAAAGCCTGCCAGCAGGCATTGCTGTCCAGGGAAATCTTGATCCACATATTCTATATGCAGACAAGCCGGTAATCAAAAAACATATTCTTCAATTGTTTGAGCGTATGCGTGGAGAGAACGGATTTATCTTTAATCTGGGACATGGTATTATGCCGGATATTCCGTTTGATCATGTGAAATACGCTATTGAAGTGATTAAGGATTTTAAATACTAATTCATTATGGCCTATTATTACATACTCGCTGTTCATATCATTTTTGTGGTAAGCTGGATGGCTGGTCTGTTTTATGGAGTCCGCTTGTTCATTTACCATACAGAAGCTAATGACCGCCCGGAAAACGAGCGGATCATCCTGCAAAAAGAGTATGAGAAAATAGAACATAAACTGTGGTACATTATCACCACACCCGCCATGATTTTAACGGTGCTGGCGGGTGCTACGATGATCTTTTTAAGGCCAGGATTGCTTTCTGCACCCTGGCTTCATGTAAAACTGGCATTCGTGGCCGGGTTATTGATTTACCATTTCATTTGTCAGCGCATTATGAAACAAATGAAAGCAGGTATTTTTAAATTAAGTTCGTTCAAACTCCGGCTCTGGAATGAAGTGGCTACCATCTTTCTGGTTGCCATTGTATTTACTGTAGTACTCAAAAGTGCAGTAGACTGGGCCTATGGATTGATTGGGTTGATTGCCTTTTCTATGGTGATCATGATGGCTGTTAAATGGTATAAGGGGTACAGGAGGAGAAACGGCGAGTAATCTATGAAGAGATGTTTAGTGCTGGTTTTCCTGCTGTTCTTAGGAAAAGCCTCTTTGTGCCAGTTTAATAATGCTGCTTTAGAAAACCGCATCCGACCAGACAGCAGTTTAACAGGGGAACTTCATTTTGATTTTTATAACCTCAACTTTGTAAGAAATTACGAATACACCAATAACTTTCATGATGGTTATACCATATACGGGGCACAGTTTCAGCCCCAGCTGGTCTATTATGCCCATCCCAACCTCGCCTTAACCGCGGGTGTATTTTACCGTAAAGATTTTGGAAATGGAGGTGTCTCCCTGGTCAAACCTTTGTTCAGCATCAAATACCAGAAGAATGACCTAAGCCTGATCTTTGGTAGTCTGGAAGGTGGAATTCAACACCATTATGTAGAACCTATCTACGATTTTGAACGCCAGCTCACCAACCCCCTGGAATACGGTACACAACTGCTACTGGAAAAAAAGGCAATTAAGCTGGATGCCTGGATTGCCTGGCAAAACATGATCTATAAAGGTTCAGACTATAAAGAGGAAATCATTGGCGGCCTTTCTATGGAAGCTACAGTGACGGAAGATAATGGATGGAAACTCAGTCTTCCAGGCCAGTTTCTTGCCCAGCACCGCGGCGGACAAATTGATGAACTGAAACAAATCCCTGTACAAACCCTATTCAACGGCGCTACAGGAATAAAACTGCATAAAAAATTCCAGGGCAGGGTTACAGAGGTGTATACCGATAACTATATTGTTGGCTATAAAGACTTTTCCAAACAAAGAGATCAGAACTATATGGGTGGATTCGGGCTTTGGCTTACTGCGGGAATGGATACCAAATATGGAAGCCTGCTGGCTACTTATTGGGGTGGAAATAATTTTATTACGATTAAGGGCATGCCTTTGTATGAATCTGTCTCTGAGAACCTCTATGATCAGGGCTTTACGCAAAACCACCGGAATGTATTGTCTGTCCGTTACGCCTATCAGAAAGAACTCTTGCCAAACTTTTACCTGGATGTTCGCTTTGAACCCCATTTTGATCTTGATCATGCTGACCACCAGCTACAATTCAATCATTCTTTCTTCCTAACTTACAAGAAGAGTTTCAAACTTCTTAAGATTAAATAATTATTTTTATCGGCGTGCAACCTTTGCCTCATTTAATTCATCTTCTTTGAACTAAACACAAAATGAAGTTGACGCTAACCTATACGATAAATGACTTGATTGACGGGTGCAAGGCCGGAGAGCGAAAGATGCAGGCAGAGCTATATAAGCAAACCGCATCGAAAATGCTGATGGTCTGTATGCGTTATGCAAAAGATAAAATGGAAGCAGAGGATGTGCTACAGATCGGTTATGTAAAGATCTTTCAAAAAATAAGGGAATACAGAGGAGAAGGGTCTTTTGAAGGATGGATGCGTCGGATTATGGTGCATACAGCGATTGAAAGTTATAGAAAGAACCTCAAATACCTGGGCCATGTACAAATAGAAGAGGCTTTTGAACAGCCATCTACCGGATTTGACTTCGGTACTCTGGGTATGCAGGACCTATTGAATATCATTCAGAAACTGGCCGATGGGTACCGGGTGGTTTTTAATATGTATGCCATAGAAGGATATTCACACAAAGAAATAGCAGAAACACTTGGGATCTCAGAAGGCGCCAGCAAATCACAGCTGTCAAGAGCAAGAGCAATTCTGAGAGAAGAAATTATAAAAATGGAGGGCATAAATTATGCATCACACACAGGATAAAGAATTTGACCAGTTGTTTAAAGACCGGTTTGACCAGGCAGAGCTGGAACCATCTGTGGGCTTATGGGACAAAATAGAACCACAGCTGCGGCCTGCAGTGAAAAGACATTTTCCGGTGTACTGGATGGCGGCGGCGGCGGTTGCTGTTGCCCTTACAGCTGGTTTGCTGTTCATTAATAAACCAGAGAAGATCCGGCTCCATGGACAGCAGGAAAATATGGCAGATGTAGTAAACAGACCTGCACCTGAAGTGGTTAATGACAATAGATCAAACCAAATAGCGGTTCAGGATGTTGAAACCCGGTCTGTTGCGTCTGGAGAATCCAAAAAAGAAGTGTCAAAAACTACCGTAGTTCCCGCCCTTGCAAAAAAAGTTTTAATAGCGATGCAACCTGTTCCCGCCGACGATCATCTTAAGGTTATAGTAGAACATGTAAAACCAGTGGTGCAACAATCTGCAGAGACCTTGCAGGAAGAAGGACAAAAGACGCTTGCCTCGGCAGGTACAGAGATGAATGAACCAGACAAGGTGATCAATGATAATGAACAGGCAGAGAGAAAAGGCATCCGGAATTTTGGCGACCTGGTCAACTATGTTGTAGACAAAGTGGATAAAAGAGAACAAAAGATCGTACGCTTTAAAACAGACGATGATGATGAATCCTCCCTGGTGGCCATTAATATTGGATTTATAAAACTTAACCCGAAGAAACACAAATAAACCAGCAATATGAAGAGAATAGTTTTTGCAGCACTTTTGGTAAGCGGATTTACCAGTGTATTGAGCAGTAAAGTGATAGCCCAACAGGATACCACTGCAAAAAAGAAAAATAAATTTGAAATCACGCATGGAATTGGTATCAGCATAGAATCAAATTCCAATAAAACAGATAGTACAGGTAAAAAAAGTGCAGCCAAAGGCCGTTTTATAGGAGGTATTACCTTAACCAGAATAGACTGGGGCTTTTCAAGGCTGGTTGATAATGGCAGTTTTACACTATCTCCGAAGAATGATTTTCTGAGCTACAGGGGAGCTAAGACCAGTACATTTTCTTTCGATGTGATCCAGTTTGGCTATCGCTTCAATCCGAACTTTAAAGTGTATCTGGCCGGTGGATTTGACTGGACACTGATCCGTTTGAGAAAAGACATTACCATCCAGCGGGGCGGGACCGACCTGACTTATATAGAAGACAATATTCATTACAGCAAAAACCGTTTCTCCAATAGTTATGTACATATTCCACTGAATTTTGAATTCCGGACCAAAGAAGACCGTGATGGAAAACGCTTTTACTTTGTGGTGGGACCTGAAGTCAGTTTCCTGCTTAATGGAAAGATGAAGCAGATCAGTGATGAAAACGGAAAAGTTAAAACCAGGGATGATTACCACTTCCAACCTTTCCGTTACGGAGGAACTGCCCGTATAGGTTATGGATGGATTGGACTCTTTACCAAGTATTACTTCAACGATATGTTCGACAGCCCTGCTCAGAAAGGTTTGAAAAATATGTCCTTCGGTATTACCATAGGATTAAACTAAGAAACATACACACAAATAAAACAGAATCCTGCGGTTTGTACTGCAGGATTTTTTTATATCCTTATCTTTACCGGGTGAAGCAACAAATCATCAGCGTAAAGAACTTAACCAAGCAATATCAGACAGAACAATCCTCTGGTGTCCGGGATATCAGTTTTGATATTGAAAGCGGAAAAATCGTAGCCATTCTGGGCGAAAGCGGCAGTGGAAAATCAACTTTACTGAAATGTATTTACGGTCTCCTGAAAACAGATGAGGGCGAAGTACATTTTAAAGGTAAACGAGTTCTGGGTCCGGACGAACAGCTGATCCCGGGACATAAAGAAATGAAAATGGTGACCCAGGACTTTTCATTGAACATCTATGCTAAAGTTTACGACAATATTGCTTCTATGTTGTCTAATACGGATGTTCAGGGAAAGAAAGATAAAACATTTCAGATGATGCGGCACCTCAATATTGAACATTTAAAAGATAAAAAGATCACCCAGCTGAGCGGAGGTGAGCAGCAGCGTGTTGCTATTGCCAAAGCTTTGGTAAGTGATACCTCCCTGCTTTTATTAGATGAGCCCTTTAGCCAGGTAGATGCTTTACTAAAAAACCAGCTGCGTGCAGACATTAAAAGGATAGCAGAAGAAACAGGTGTTACGGTGATTATGGTTTCACACGACCCTGCCGACGGACTTTTCCTGGCCGATCAGTTGCTGCTCATCAAAGATGGCCAACTGCTCCAGCAGGGAGAACCTTCCTTTGTATACAATCATCCTGATCATATCTATACCGCACGCCTGTTGGGCAATGCTGTTGTTTTAGATGCATTAGAAGCAGAAAAAATAGGTTTACAGGCCAAAGGCCAGACTGTGGTATTCTATCCGGAATGGGCAGAATTAAAGAGCTCCTGGAACAGCAAAAGGTTTGAAGTGAAAGATGTGTACTATAAGGGCTTTTATGAAGAACTGTTACTGGAAAGGAACGGAGTGGCCATCCGTGCAATACAATTGAATAGGGGAGAACATAAGAAAAATGACCATGTTCAGGTGAACATAGATCATTTTCTTAGATTTTAATATCAATATCCTCCAAAATCAGTGAGTACCCAGTTTTTTGCTGTATCCACAACCAGTGCGTCACAATAAGAACAGGTATCATTGGTGGTATCATCATAGGGTGCGCCGCAACTGGCACATTCATAACTGAAGGCAATTTCTTTCTGAGGCTTATTTAAGGCCGCCAGATCCTTAGACAATACCAGTTTAAAACGGTGAACATCCATTTCCTGATCCAATTCGGTCAGTCTGGACCCCAGTTGTACACGCTGATAAGTTGCACTCAAGGTAAACATCAGGTTTAGTTTCTCATTAGCCTGGTTGTATTGCGATAAAGTAACGTCATTAAGATACAAGCGGTCAAATACAAAACTTCCGGCCGATGCTTTTTGCTGGATGAGTTTTTCTGCCAGCGAAGCCTCTGCAAAGCGCGATAATTTTTTGTTATTGTCTCCCGTAAATACTTCCATAATCTGCATAAAAACGTTGGATGCAATATCTTCCATACGCTGTATAGAAAACAGCGGGTCATTTTTGGTCAACTCGTGAAGATTGGCATCATTCAGCAACGGATTTTTTCCCCCATAATCTTCCATTTGTGTAATCTCACTCAATACCCAATCATAGGCAGCATTGTTGGTGAGCGTTTTACAGCTCAAACAACGGCTAACTTCACCCAGTTTATCCTCCAGCGGCGCTCCGCAATTGGGGCAGTTGTCTGTATTGTACAGGTCTGCACCAGAAGGTTTTGAATCTGTACGTTTGATAAACGTCCAGTATTCTGTATCCGTGTCTCCTTCATAAGATTCATTGAGTGAAGGATATTGCTGACTGATAAACTCATCATCCATAGAAAAAGAGATCGCTACATCTGCGGTTTGGTAGGCCCCATCAGAATTAATGGATGCAACAGCGATATTGTGGATACGGATATTGCTGAGACGATTATACTGCGTTAATTTTTTCATCATGGCAAACTGAGCAGTAAATCGCTGATATACCCCATCAGACATCCATTTTCGTACTTTACTCAAATCCTGTTGCTGCCAGGCCTGCTGCAATTCCATAAAAGAAGTCCTGATCTTTTCAGGAGTCAGCCCTTCTGGAAATGGATGTTGAGGTACCGGTGACACGATAGGCTGAGATTGCCCGTTATTACCACCTGGATTGAGTTTGTTTTTAAACATGGTGTACAGCACTATCGCAATAATGATGACCACAATCATGCCCGGACTTAATGGAATGCCCAAACCACCTCCGCCACCGCCTCCAAAGCCGTGGCTGCTGCTGTGAGATCCGCCTCCGCTATGTCCTCCGGCGCCACCAACACGCGCCATTGCAGAGTAACTGTAAAAAAGGATTAAAGCTGCCGCAGGTAGTATTACTTTTCTTGCAGGTGATGTTGTTATTCTCATTAAAAGGTAGTTATAGATAGAAGACGTTAGATTTTTTAAATAAGATGTTATCCTGGTAGCGGCGGTGGAACATTGTTGAATAAATCAGACAATTCGGCCACTGACGAAGCTTCAGCCCATTGTGGCATACCTGTTTTCCATACCATGGATTCACGTTTCAGCGTGCCCGACTGTGTCATTTGCGCCAATTGTTCCGCATTAAAAGGACCAGTTTGCTGGCCATTGGAGGCAACAAAGAACTGTACCGCTCCTGGTATTGGCGGAGGTGTTGTGTTGACTGGCTGCTGCGGGTTTGTATTGGAAGCGTTGCCTAAAGCATTTGAAATGGTTTGGCCCATGCCTAAACCTACGCCCAAACCTACTCCTGCACCTGCAATGCCGCCAGGATTTTCAGCGGCAATCTCAATACTTTGCGCTGTTTTAAACTGAGCAAGTTTTTGCATATCAATGCGGTCGAGACGGGAGTAATCAAAAATTTCTTTTTTGATGTCATCAGGCATTGATACATTTTCTACCAAAAATTTGGTGATCTTAAGGCCATAGGCCTCAAAATCCTCATTTAGTTTATCCTGGCAAAGCTGGGAAAGATCTTCAAGACTTGCGGCTACTTTGTCTATCGGGATATTGCCATTGCCAATGGCATTGGTAAACTTCGTAACGATGAGGCTTCGGAGCTGACCATTTATTTCTTCCGTTGTAAATTCCCCCGATGTACCTGCAATTTCTTTAATGAATTTACCTCCATCTGCAATGCGAAATGCAAATGTGCCAAAAGCGCGCAGTTCGATCATTCCAAAACGCGGATCATTCAGTGTAATCGCATTTTTAGTACCCCAGCGCTGGTCTGTAAACTGCCGGGTACTAATGAAAAATACATCTGCCTTGAATGGGCTTTCAAAACCATACTTCCAGCCTTTCAGCGTAGCAAGGATCGGCATGTTCTGCGTTTGCAGTGTGTACATACCAGGCTGATATATATCTGCAATTGTTCCTTCATTTAGAAAAACAGCCTGCTGTGACTCCCGTACAGTGAGCTTAGCATTCATTTTTATTTCGTTATTATACCGTGGAAATTTCCATACCAGCGTATCTCCGCTGTTGTCTTCCCATTGTATAACGTCTATAAATTCATTCCGTAGCTTATCAAAAAATCCCATAGTTGATCTTTGTTGAATAAAAAATAATTTATGTAAATATAATAGTTTGAAGGAATTGTGAGCATTCCTGGTAATTTTTTAACAGTCGTAAAAACCGCTTCTTTGATTTTATAACTTTTTTTAAATACAACTTCTGGTTGTTGTGTATAGCCCTTAATCCACAGAACTTTACAAAAGTAAATCTGAAGATCATGGCGATTAAGGAAAACTTTTCTGATCATTTAAATATACCCTATATGCAAAGCCTTAAGGTGCGCAGCCGGGCTATTTATATCAGTGTACTGCTTTTTACGCTTTTTGTTTTCGCTGCCCTGCCGCTCATCAAGATACAGGTTAGCGAAGTAAAAGGCCGGGTTGTACAACGCACTGCCTATCAGGTGCTCTGCAACCGTCTAAATAGCTGGCTCGATACAGAAGTTCCGGGAAAGGGCAAGGGCTTATGAATGTAAAGGTGAAACAAAGAGACATCACCGATTGCGGAGCCGCATGTTTGGCCAGTGTAGCGGCTCATTATAAACTTGCCTTGCCTGTAGCGAAGCTCAGACAACTGGCCAGTACAGATAAGAAAGGAACCAATATTCTGGGTATGATTGAAGCCGCAAAAAAGATTGGCTTTGATGCGAAAGGTGTTCGGGGCGATTTTAATGACCTCACTAAAATCCCCAAGCCCGCCATTGCTCATCTGATTGTTAAAGAAACTTTACATCATTATGTAGTGGTTTATAAGGTGAGCGCAAAATATATTGAAGTCATGGAACCAGGTCAGGGCAAAATGCTCAGAAAGCGTCATGACGAATTCAAAAAAGAATGGACAGGTGTGCTGGTACTTCTAATGCCAAATGAAAGCTTTGAAACCGGAAATAAAAAGATCAGCATCCGGAGAAGGTTCTTGAACCTGATCCTGCCCCATAAGGCGGTGATGGCACAAATATTTTTTGGTGCTATTATCTACACCATTCTCGGCCTTTCCACGTCTGTTTTTGTACAGAAAATTGTAGATAATGTTCTGATAGGAGGGAATAAGCACCTGTTAAACCTGCTCAGTGTGGGTATGTTTGCCATCCTCCTGCTGCAGGTTTTTATAGGAGTCGGGAGAACGGTTTTTACCCTGCGTACAGGGCAACAGATAGATTCCAGTCTGATCCTCGGGTATTATAAGCATTTGCTGAAACTTCCACAGCAGTTTTTTGACACCATGCGGGTAGGCGAAATTACTTCCCGCATTAACGATGCGGTGAAGATCAGGACCTTCATCAACCAGGTTTCTGTAGACCTGGCCGTAAATATTTGCACCGTACTTTTTGCTTTCGTCCTCATGTTCAGTTATTACTGGAAACTTGCCGTGGTTATGCTGGCTATTATTCCTTTGTACATGGGGGTTTATTACATCGCAAACCTGCTGAACAGACCCGTACAGCGTAAACTAATGGAAGATGCTGCCGAGCTGGAATCACAGCTGGTGGAGAGCATTACTACGGCATCTACCATTAAACGTTTTGGACTGGAAGATTTTGCGAACAACAAAACAGAAATCCGTTTTGTACAATTATTAAAAACCATTTATAGATCTGGGATGAACAGCGTCTTTACAGGTGTCTCTACAGAAACCATTTCCAGGATATTCACCATTATACTCTTATGGACCGGTGCAGGTTATGTTCTCGACGGACAAATCACAGCCGGCGAATTGCTCTCATTCTATGCGCTCACAGGCTATTTTACCGCTCCTGCTGCCTCATTAATTGGTATTAATAAGACAGTTCAGGATGCGGTAATTGCCGCCGACAGATTGTTTGAGATCATGGACCTTGAAATGGAGAGCGATGAAGAGAAATTCGATCTCCACCCGGCAGATATCGGAGACATCCGTTTTGAGAAAGTAGGCTTCCGTTATGGAAGCAGAATCACTGTTTTCGAAGATTTGAACCTGCGGATCCCGGTTGGAAAAACAACCGCTATAGTTGGCGAAAGTGGTTCCGGAAAGTCTACTCTGATTGCTCTTCTGCAAAATTTATATCCGATCAGCAGCGGTAGTGTATTTATTGGAAAATATGCGGTCAAATATATTCGTAATGCTGATCTCCGCCGTTTAGTTGGTGTAGTCCCTCAACAGATAGATTTATTTAATGGAAATGTGATTGATAATATTGCCGTTGGGGATTATGATCCAGACCTCCGTTTGATTGTGAACATCTGTGAGAGCCTGGGCATTTTATCATTTATAGAAGGTCTTCCAGACGGATTTAAAACGCAGTTAGGAGAAAATGGGGCCGCATTATCGGGGGGACAAAAACAAAGGATCGCTATGGCCAGGGCATTATACCAAAAACCAGAAATCCTGTTGCTGGATGAGGCCACTTCTTCCCTGGATCCGGAAGCCGAATCCTATGTTCAGAAAACAATAGATTACCTGGCCTCCCGCGGAAAAACCATTATTCTGATCGCCCACCGTTTAAGTACGGTACAGAGGGCCGATCATATTGTTGTCCTAAAGAAAGGTAAAGTCGCAGAAGAAGGTAGTCATGAAGAACTGCTTAGCGAGCAACGGGAGTATTTTAATTTATGGGAACGGACCAATGCAATGTCTGTTCTTTCGATCTGAGAAAATATGGCTGTAAAAATATTTCAATATATAGAGATGATGAACAGGATGCACCTGCTGATCACCCAACAGGAAACAGGAAATCCCGATGACCTGGCCAAAAGTTTAGAAACAAGTCTCGATCAGATGTACTCGATTCTGGAAGAACTGAGATCAATGGGCGCTTCTATCTCTTATTCTGCAAAAAAATGCAGTTATTATTATACCCGGCCTTTTGAATTCGACATCAGTATCAATTATGGTGAACTTCAGCCCTTTGAACTGCGGGTGATCAGGGGTGGGGGAATTTTGTCCAAAAGAAGATTATTTGATTATTTTTCTTATCCTAGATCAATTTTTTAAAACGCAGTGCAGGGTATATTTGTTATATTACTAATTGTTAAAAAAGATCATGATATGAAAAAGCTGATTGCCTGTATACTTGCCCTTTGGACAGCCCGTCAGTTTAAAAAGATAAGCAGATGAAGTACGAAGAAATTCAACTGGTTAACAATGAAGTCGTTCATCGTTTTGAACTGACGGTAGAAGGA
>NZ_JAELTV010000559.1 GCF_016429005.1 Pedobacter sp. ASV19 | reverse complement strand
ATGTTAATGTGACCAACAGTGCCCCCAAAACTAATCCAGCCCAATTTAAACCAGAATTTTAAAGCGTCTTTGAATATAGGAGTCTTAGGTTCGAATGTGCTCATCATCCGGCAATAGTACTTAAAACAAAATCAAAAATCAAAGCATTACTAAGGTATATTTTTGATTTGAATCAAGGTGTTTTTTAATAGATTTAACACGATGTCTCGATACAAGTAAATCCCCAGCTCATGCAATTGTATTGAACCCATTAAATAGCTTTAAATTGTTTTTTTATTTACGATTGTTATTTATACTGATAAAAACGACTCGGCAATCGATCAAATTTGCTATAGATAATACAATAGTCCATTAAAAAAGGAGGATAATTCATTGTTCTAAGGATGTAAAGAAAATAATTTAGCTTTCCTAACCAATATAAAACCAAATACAATGAAACAATTGTTTACCCTTTTGGTACTACTCTCCACGTTCTATCAAAGTAACGCACAAACTACAGCAGTTAATCCATCTATAAAAACATCCAAGGCGGTTTTAGATGATTTTATGGATCAACGTTTTGGGATGTTTATCCATTGGGGGCCCGTTACCTTACGCGGCACAGAAATAGGCTGGAGCCGAGGAACCAGTGTACCCGTCCAGGACTATGATAATTTATACAAAGAATTTAATCCTGTTTTATTTAATGCAGATACCTGGGTGAAAACAGCTAAAGAGGCTGGGATGAGATACCTGACAATTACTTCAAAGCACCACGATGGTTTTTGCTTGTGGCCGACTAAGTTTTCTGACTACAATATCATGAATTCGCAGTACAAAAAAGACATCGTAGGTGAATTGGCCAAAGCTTGTAAAAAATACAACGTCAAGTTCTGCGTGTATTTTACAGTTTTAGATTGGCATGATCCCAATTATCCTATCCATCTTCCGGATGGAAAAAATGCGGATCCCAAGTCCGATATACACAAATTTATTGCCACCATGAAAAGCCAGTTGCAGGAAATCGTTACCCAATACCATCCATATATGCTTTGGTTTGACGGCAATTGGGAAAGCCCTTGGAAAAACGAATATGGAGCAGACCTGTATACCTTTTTGAAAAAACTAGATCCGAATGTCATCATCAACAATAGAATTGGTGCAAGTCATGGCGGTGAACACCCAAAATTAACTGAAGGGATGATCGGAGACTTTGCTACCCCGGAACAAAAAATCGGGGAATTAAACATGAAAAATCCATGGGAAACCTGCATGACCATTTGTCAACAATGGGCATGGAAACCAAATGACAATTTAAAAACACTAAAAGAATGCATCCAGACGCTGGCTAAAACCTCCGGGGGAAATGGGAACCTTCTATTTAATGTTGGTCCAATGGCTGATGGTCGGATCGAACAACGCCAAATTAACAGACTTAAAGAGATGGGTGATTGGCTGGCTACCTACGGCGAGAGTATTTATGGTACTAAAGGAGGCCCATATAAACCAAATGAGGTCTTTGCCACAACCCGGAAAAACAATAAACTCTATGTCCATATTTTTGACCGAAAATCTGCTGATGTAATCCTTCCGGCATTAGAAGGCGTTAAGGTTAACCAAGCTTATTTGTTAAAAGGCAGCAAAATTAATTATAGTCAAAATACAGATGGAAGTATTGTACTTCGCTTACCAGAACATCTACCAAATGCAGATGATTCAGTCATTGTTCTTGAACTCAATACCAACGCTGAAAGAATATGAAACTAAGCATTATCATCGTTCTGCTATTCGGACTACTTCTTTCCAGCTGCCAAACGACAACTAAAGACCAGCAGGTAAAACGCTTTGGCTCTATAACCGGTTTAAAGGCTGATAAACTGGCCAGATATAAAGAATTGCATGCAAATGCCTGGCCTGAAGTATTAAAAAAAATAAAAGACTGTCATATCCGGAACTATTCCATCTATCTTCAGAAAATAAAAAACGAATACTATCTGTTTAGCTATTTTGAGTATACAGGAGAAGATTTTGATGGAGATATGAAAAAGATGGCTGAAGATCCAAACACCCAACGGTGGTGGAAAGAAACAGATCCGTGTCAGCAACCGCTACCAGAAACTGCGGCAAAAAATAAAATATGGGCTAATATGGAAGAAGTATTTCATACAAATTAAACATGATTTGCGACCTATAAAACAGCTGTTGTTAAATATTTTTTGAAAAAAACTTAGAATTCTTTTAAACAATCCTTAATTTACACTTGTTATTGCTTTTCGTTGAGCAACCATTTTTCGGAAGCCGTAATAATTTATTTTAAATATCTAAATACAATGCCACAAGGAACAGTAAAATTTTTTAATGAGTCAAAAGGATTTGGCTTTATCGTACCTGAAAACGGAGATGCAGAGATCTTTGTTCATGTAACAGGATTAGCAGGCCCTATC
>NZ_JAELTV010000558.1 GCF_016429005.1 Pedobacter sp. ASV19 | reverse complement strand
CCCCCCCCCCCCCCCCCCCCCCCCCCCCCCCCCCCCCCCCCCCCCCCCCCCTTTTAGATGTGTATAAGAGACAGGATAAAGGTTTCTCCTGGACATCTTCGTTCAATATCAGTCAAAACCGCAATAAGCTTTTATCTTTTCCTAATATTGAGAAATCCACCTATTATACGACTTATGTGGTTGGTAATCCAATCAGTTCTTATTATCTGTACCAATACATAGGCATTAACCCCGCAACCAATCTTCCATCCTTTACTGATTTCAATGGTGTTGGAGGGATCAATAACCCGACAGGTGGATTTGCTGTAACAGGTCGCGGAGATCGTTACTATGCCGGTACATCTTATCCTAAATTTTATGGTGGTTTGACCAACTCGTTGAACTATAAAAATTTAACACTTGATTTTACTTTCCAGTTTGTGAAACAAAAAGGCAGAAGCCTATTGAGTTCTTCTTTTTATCCTCCAGGATATTTTAGCAATGCGGCAGTGAGTGTGGTGAACGAATATCTGGCATTAGGTTCTCCAGATTACCTGGTTTCTGCCGGTACCAGAGGTGCTGCTGGTTCTGCAGCTTATTCAGCTTACAGTTACTATGCAGCATCTGATGCCTCCTTGGTCGATGCTTCCTTTATCAGGCTAAAAAATGTGAGCTTATCTTATACCTTGCCCACAAGATGGATTTCTAAAACCAACGGTGCCAGCCTTCGTGTATACACACAAGGACAAAACCTATTTACCATTACCAATTATAAAGGTTATGATCCTGAATCACAAGGTGTAGCTACACCACCATTACGCACGATAACTGCTGGTTTACAATTCACTTTTTAAACATAAACGTCATGTCAAAATTCATATATAACATAAGTGCAGGTATACTGGCAATTATCCTGCTCATCAATACCGGATGTAAAAAAATAATCGATATAGATTCACCTTTAAATCAGGTAACAACCAGCCTGGTATTTGCTTCAGATAAACTGGCAACAGCAGCGAGGTCTGGAATGTTTAGCAGTTTGGCGCAAACCACAACACAGTCGCAGAATTTAACGACCTACAGTTCCCTGCAGGGAGATGATTTGCTGTATATTGCAACAACACCCACATTGCAGGAATTTAATAACAACAGCTATACCGTTTTAAGCTCCGGTCAGGCTGGTTTATTTTCAGAATGGTATGCAAACATCTATCGTGCAAATGCAATCATTGAGGGACTTAAAACTTCTACAGGAACAACTGAGCAGATCCGAAAACAATATACAGCTGAGGCCAAATTTGTGAGGGCCTATTGTTATTTTAACCTTGTAAATACCTTTGGTGATGTACCTTTGGTACTTATAACGGATCCCACCATTACTGCCTTTCTACCAAGAGAATCGACAGCTAAGGTTTATACGCAGATCATAGCGGATCTTACTGATGCAAAAAATAATCTGCTCAGTGATTACAGTGCATCAGCCAACGATCGTGTTGGGGTAAATAAATTTGTTGCTGCGGCTTTACTGGCCAGGGTTTATATGTTTACAAATAATTTCACAGAGGCAGAAAAGAATGCTTCGGAGGTTATTGCGTCGGCCTTATATAGCCTGATTCCTAATGCCAGTGCCTCCACAGGTGTGTTCGTTAAAAATAGCCTGGAAAGCATCTGGCAAATGTCTCCTCCCGGGGGCCCCTTAACCCAATATACCTTTGAAGCCGGCGTATTTATCCCAAGTAGCTATACGGTTGTTACCAATTTTGGCTTTCGTCTTGATCCATTATTTACTGCATTGTTTGCGTCAAATGACATCAGACGTACGGGCTGGATGAACCACACCATATTTTCAGGGGATACCTACAGCATTCCGTTTAAGTATAAATATCGTACAAACCCACTAGCTATAACTGCTGGTGTTAGCGAGTACCAGGTGGTGATGCGACTTGCTGAGCAATATCTGATCCGTGCAGAAGCCAGAGCAAGAATTGGAACAGATCTTTCTGGAGCACTTAATGATTTAAAATTGATCCAGTCGAGAGCCGGTGCAACTCAAAGTACTTCAACTGAGGCCGCTAGTTTACTCACTGAAATTGCATTGGAAAACCGAAAAGAATTTTTCTGTGAACAGGCCTACCGTTGGTATAACCTAAAACGCACCGGACAAGCTGATGCTGTTCTTGGTGCTTTAAAAGCAAGTTATCGCCCAACGGCCAAGCTTTTGCCAATTCCACAAGCGGCAATAGATGCCAATTATAATTTAACACAAAATCCAGGTTACTGAGTGGCACGAATGCTAGTTGTGAAACAAGCAATGCTGATTTAAAGATGAGGGCAGGCCCCTCGGCTCGGCATACAGGTGCCGAAGCCAAACCACCACTAAGTTGCTGTGGTAAAGAGCCATG
>NZ_JAELTV010000557.1 GCF_016429005.1 Pedobacter sp. ASV19 | reverse complement strand
GCTACGCTTTTATAAATGACATCTCTTTAATGAACTTATCGATCTCGCCTCACGGTGATCTATATATTTTGCAATTCTGCTGGCTCGTTTCTCAAAAGGTCTGTTTGAATATTCCTTCTGTTTCACTCATCAACTTCATTGTTTCAATCTTGTTTACTTGTTATCAAACTCCGTTTGGTAACTCCCCGTTTTGTTTGGGACTGCAAAGGTAGCAATCTTTATGTTATTCGCAAATTTTATTTTATCTTTTTTGCTTTTTTTATTTCCGCTGCTTTCGCAAACTTCAATAATCCTAACACCTTGCTAAACCACTCTTCAAATCACCCTCACTAACCCTTTTCTGCTGTCCCCTTCCTTCCGAAGCGGGATGCAAAAGTAGAAAAAAATTCCCTACACGCAAACATATCTGCACTAATATTTCAAGTATTTCTATAACTCCCTTATTTTCAATCATAAAAACTTGAAATAAAAAGAGCGGTAGCTTTAGAACCAGAGTTTGGGTTCCATCATGCTCCGCAAAAAAGAACTGCAGAACCACACTGCTGGCTACCTGGAAGCTATCAAGTGCGTATCAACCTCGCATCTGGGTCGTATCTCGTTCGCCAAAAGGTACCGCTTTTGCGAACAAGATACGGATCTGATAGGCATTTGCTGTGCAGTTCCCGAACAGAAGGTCATAAGCAGCATCCAATAGTATATATATAATAGAGCAGCAATACTGGGATAGTGGGGTGACTTGGTGGAAAACCGGGGGCATGCTGCTCCAAGGCTGGACGAGATCAGGCGGGCTGAAGAAGCCCGCAGCCCTCTAAGGCCTTTCCGCAGCATACCCCCGGTTTTCCCGGCAAAGTGCAAAGGAGCGTGCAGAAACGGCAGGGTCCAGATAACGCAGGGGCCAGATAACGCAGGGGCCAGATAACGCAGGGGCCAGGTAACAGCAGAAAGGATCAGGAAAGAACAATGAATAAGGTAAGAATGGAGCCCTAAGGAGGAGGACAAGGGCCTATAACCAAAACTGGCCAGTCACGGATCAAAACCGCACCTCAAACGCAGCTCATTCGGGAAATGCGCATCCTGCTCCGGTTCACGGGCGTACCGGGTTTGTCTGCATCCGCCGCTTGTTATAGCCCCTGACTAAGCGCTATATAGGTGGTATATAGATTACAGATTAATATATCCTATATATAAGGTTACCGAAAAAATATAAGAATTGCCCGGTTAGCACCCTCCCTAGCCAATATGCTAAGGAATTTTTAGGATACCTGCTGGAAGGCCTTAGAGATCTCTGCGGCTTCTTCAGCCGCCTGATATCGCGCAGCCTGGAAGAAGGTGTCCTAAAATTCCAATGATCCCCCCCTCAAAACCAACAAAGTAAATTAAATCCTTTTTTACCAGTCGAAATAATCATTCTATTGCATATATTTGCCATATATATAAGGAACACAATCTCTAAAAATTATTTAAATTCGCAAATAATACAACGTCAACAAATTCGATTACATATCCTCTATTTGTTAAATAATGTTAAGGTCTTGAAAGGTTCGCTGCCTTTATCTAGCTTAGCGGCTATTATTTTTAATTGACGGTATCGTATTATTAACTTATCTTTGCAGAATGTTTAAAATTAAACACGTATTTATATTAAGTTTCACTGTTATAGCGCTAAGCATAGCTGGTTGTAAAAGTCGTTTTGAGAAAATCAGACTCAGTAATGACGTAGCTAAAAAGTATCAGGAAGCAATGAGGCTCTACAACAAAAAGGACTATTCAAAAGCCCTGATCCTTTTTGAAGACCTTTCTCAAAAATACAGGGGAAGATCTGAAGCAGAAGAACTCAACTATCACTATGCATTTACGTTGTTTAATCTGAAAGACTATACAACTGCAAGGTTTCAGTTTAAGTACTTCGCAGACACCTATCCAACCAGTAAACACGCTGAAGAATGCAGGTACATGGGTGCTTATTGCTACTATCTGGATTCACCAGAATACACGCTTGATCAGGAGAACACCTATAAAGCCATTGATGCCATGCAGTTGTTCATCAACTTATATCCAAAAAGCGACCGTGTAGCCAAAGCAAGTGAATACATAGGCGACCTTAGGGGTAAACTGGAAAGAAAAGCATTTGAAAATGCAAAGATGTATTACGAACTGGGTGGTTATGACATTAGTAATTATAAAGCTGCTGTAGTTGCTTTAAAAAATGCACAGATCGATTTCCCGGATATTAAATATGTAGAAGAAATGGATATGCTGATAGTAAAATCACAATATTTATACGCAAAAAACAGTTACGATTACCGCCAGGAAGACAGGTTTAATGCTGTCTCTTATACACATCTCCGAGCCCACGAGACAGTCAGCTCTATCGCGTATGCCGTCTTCTGCTTGAAAAAAGGGGGGGGGGGGGGGGGGGGGGGGGGGGGGGGGGGGGGGGGGGGGGGGGGGGGGGGGGG
>NZ_JAELTV010000556.1 GCF_016429005.1 Pedobacter sp. ASV19 | reverse complement strand
CCCCCCCCCCCCCCCCCCCCCCCCCCCCCCCCCCCCCCCCCCCCCCCCCCCTTTTTAGATGTGTATAAGAGACAGGCAAAATAATCACCTAAAGAATTGTTTGGATTTTTTCCGGCGAAGCTTACACGTTGACTAAAGTCGCTGTTTCTGTTGTAGCCAATTCCCCAAACAAAACTAACTATCCCCTGATCCAGGTTAGAGCCTTTAGGTCTGATCACTGGATTGTACCAAACTATACCAGCCTGGTTTAAGTTAAAGCTGTTTTTTGTATCGTTAGAGTTCTGACCAAAATAGTTCGACTTTGAGCCGGTATTGTTAAACTCTGGTGTGATGCTGAATTCAGATCTGGTAAACATTCCCAGTCCGGCAGGGTTACCGCCAATGGAACTGATGTCTCCACCTAAACTGGTTTGAGCATTTCCCAATCCTTTGAAACGGGCTGAACTGCCGTAGTTAGTTTGCGAGAACCTAAGGGCATCACCCGCGTATTGTGCATATATTACTCCGGTATTGGCTACCATAGCCAATCCAAGAATGGTAAGGAATTTTTTCATTTAATAGGGTTCTTATTTAACTAGTTTCTACCGCCTCTTTGACTTCTGCCGCCACCACCGCCGCCGCCATAACTGCCGCCGGAATTAGATGGGGGGGAATAACTAGGCCTGCTGTCTCTTTGAGGAGTATAACTTTCCGTTCTGCCTTGTCTTGGTTGTATATACGGATTGTCAGCTCTGTTACCAGAATTTACATTTGCCGGACGGCTTGATCTGCTTCTTTCTGTATAGCTTACACCGTTGGTGGTTCTGATCACGCCGCGACCGTTATAACTGCTGTTCATATTGCTGGACCTTGGGGTATAGCCAACGCCGTTTTCTCTGCCTCTGTAAGGTCTTGCACCATAAGTGGTGTTTCCAGGTAAACGGTTGAAATAGCCTCCGCCCCAGTAACCACCGCCCCAATATCCGCCACCCCAGAAGCCGCCGCCCCAATAAGGGTTGTAACCCCAGTAAGGAGAGTAACCCCAGCCACCAAAACCATAGTAAGGGTTCCAGATGCTGTTGTAATAATTTCCAAATCCCCAGCCAAAGCCTAATGACCAGCTGCTGGAATATGGGTAAAAGCCATTGTATCCATAATAATCACCATAATATGGGTCATAATAGTTTCTGTATGGGCTTCCGTAATAAAATCTATTGATGCGTGACGAATAATCCATATCGTAATTAGGGTCACTGCTTCCGTAATCATCATCGTAACTATCGCTGTATTGGGAAGACTGCCCTGGTTGGGGCTGTACATATTCCTGAGCCTTAGCTACAGAGTTGTATACGTCATCGTTGCCGCTGCCTTGCTGCGCCAACCTCGGTGCAGAACAGGAGGAAATAACCACCACTGCTGCAACCAATATTGGAGTAAGTAATCGAATCGGTTTCATATATGTGAATTGTTTGTGTGTGTTACAATTATTATAGGTATAAATTTATAAATTTGCGACCTACTATACAAGAAATTTAACACAAAAAACGTTCCAGACAGTTATGAGCAAAGGTATTACAAGCAAAAACGAAGATTATTCCCAGTGGTATAACGACATTGTTATAAAAGCCGATCTTGCAGATCATTCAGATGTAAGGGGCTGTATGGTAATTAAGCCGTATGGTTACTCGATTTGGGAAAAAATGCAGTCTGTTTTAGATCAAAAATTTAAAGATACTGGTCACAGCAATGCTTATTTTCCTTTATTCATTCCAAAGTCATATTTTTCGAAGGAGGCTTCTCACGTAGAAGGTTTTGCCACAGAATGTGCCGTTGTGACACATTATCGTCTGAAGAATGACGGCAACGGAAACATTGTTGTAGATGAAACTGCCAAGCTGGAAGAGGAGCTGATCGTAAGACCAACTTCTGAAACCATTATATGGAATACTTATAAAGGCTGGATCCAGTCGTACAGAGATCTGCCTTTGCTGATCAATCAATGGGCAAATGTTGTCCGCTGGGAAATGAGAACCAGGCTGTTCCTGAGAACTGCAGAGTTTTTATGGCAGGAAGGGCATACAGCACACTCTACTGCGCAGGAAGCTATTGAAGAAACAGAGCGCATGCTGGATGTATATGCAGACTTTGCTGAAAACTGGATGGCTTTACCAGTGGTTAAAGGAAAAAAAACACCGAATGAACGTTTTGCAGGAGCTTTGGATACCTATTGTATTGAAGCTTTGATGCAGGATGGAAAGGCATTGCAGGCAGGTACTTCGCACTTTCTGGGACAAAATTTTGCAAAAGCATTTCTGTCTCTTATACACATCTGACGCTGCCGACGAACGTAAAAAAGGGGGTGGGTGGGGGGGGGGGGGGGGGGGGGGGGGGGGGGGGGGGG
>NZ_JAELTV010000555.1 GCF_016429005.1 Pedobacter sp. ASV19 | reverse complement strand
CCCCCCCCCCCCCCCCCCCCCCCCCCCCCCCCCCCCCCCCCCCCCCCCCCCCTTTTAGATGTGTATAAGAGACAGACATAGATGAATATTTTCAGTATTGAACAGGCTTTCTATTCAAATTTAACATATTAAACCACATGTCATGAAATACTATTTTTTAAATTTCCACAATATAACGATCAACGCCAGCACAGGCGTTAACGCAAAAGCTCCAAAGAGCCAGCTGGCCGCCTGTTCTGCGCCTGCTACTCCCCCTGGGTTTGTAATGCCTGAAAAATTGGCAATCAAACCTGCTATAGCAGATCCAAAGGTTGTACCCAATAACTGTACGGTTGATATAGATGCGGAGGCCTTTTCTTCTTCACCTTTTGGTGCGGAGGATAAAACCTGGGTAAGAATATGTGACCAGCCCATACCAATTCCTGCGCCAATAAATATCAGCATCAGGCACATCAGTACAAAACCTGCACCACTTGCATTCGCTACATCGGGCACCATCCAGGAGAGCCCTGCTAAACCTGCAAATACCAGAACTGGCCCGGTAAGGATGACCGTTTTTACATAGCGGATATTCAAACCAGAAAAAGCAATGGAACACAGCGACCAACCCAGGGCAATCAATACGGTAAGATAACCTGCCTTTAGCGGCGAAAAATTGTGAATCAATTGTAGGAAATAAGGAATGTAAATCTCCACGGTTCCTGAAAGCGTTAATAAAATCACCACGGCATAGGTTGCCCCAAGTAAAGTCGAAATTTTATAGGCACCGGTGGGGAGCAATCGTTCGGAAGGACTTTTTTCCCCTCTGATTACCATGCCCAATAAAATCATGGCAACAATTACCCCAGCCGCATTTAGGCTGAGACGCTCGGAAACACTCCCGGCAGAGATGGCCAGGGCTGCAAGCAGAATAAGAAGTAATTTATAAAAAGGAATGGTTGCGGTGCTTAAGGATTTTTGCTTCTTAGGCAGTACACTCTCTGTCAGCACAATCAATGATAACGCGATGACCAGTAGCGTTATAAAAGCATACCGCCAATGGCTGTATTCTGCAAAAATACCTCCAAAGAACGGACCCAGGAAAGCGGAAACTCCCCACATTGCAGATACCAGGGCCATAGCCCTTGACCAAAAGCGTTCTTCATATACAATACTGATCATAGCATAAGATAAAGCCACCAGCAGACCACCTCCTATCCCCTGAATAAAGCGGCCGGCCAGGAGTACATACATCACTGGTGCAATTGCACAAATCAGGGCACCTGTAGCAAAAAGAACAATCGCCAATCTGTATGCCTTTCTCGGGCCCATCTTAGCGAGCGTTACTGAAGAAACAACAGATCCGATGATGGCCGCCACGACATACATGGTGGTCGCCCAGGAATAGAAGGACAGTCCTCCGATATCCTTCGTCACGGAAGGCATAATAGTCGTTGCCAGATATACATCTGTCGCGTGTAACATCACGCCCCCAGCCAAAGCAATAGATTTTAGTCCATTTTTTCCAGACAATAAAGCTGCCCAGCCTTCTTTTTCGTGTTGCTCAGGTTTCATGCCTGCAAAGCTAACACTTCGCTATAATAAAACAAGCAAATACTTTGTTTATTAAACTTAGCTGACTTTACTTTCAACGGAGTTGCTTAACCAGCTTTCCTTCATAAAATGTAGAAGGATATAGGCTAATATTACAACTGGAAAATAGGGAAGCAAGAACAAGCTATCATCGGGTTGTAAAGAACTGCCCTTTACTTCCATAAAGCCGGAACCATTCTGACTGATGTGTCTGGGAATATAGGTCTGCGCAAAGTTCCAGCCTAAATGAAGTGCAATCGGCAAACACAATGATTTGGTTCTGATATAAGCCTCGCCAAATAAAAGGGATCCCAGACCGGTGGAGAGAACGGTTAGTGTCATCATTCCAATATTCATATTCCAGTGCAGGTGCATGATGCCAAAAGGAATAATAACGACAACCTGTGCCACCCATTTTCCGTAATGATTGAGCAAAGTCTGGAATGGATAGCCTCTGTAAGTAAATTCCTGTACAAATACGGAAAGTGCACAGGAAAGAAAAGCCATTAAAATCTGAATAGGGTCAATGTTTTTGGTCAGTATCCAATGTTGGCCGGTTAGTTTATTGGTGATCACCGCAGTACCCAACAATAAGATTGCACCTGCCAAAAAACCAAAGAACAACTGCAAATAATGTTCTCTTTTTTGAGGATAGAAATTCAGAGAGGATAAGGTCTGTCTCTTATACACATCTGACGCTGCCGACGAACGTGGTCAGTAAAAGGGGGGGGGGGGGGGGGGGGGGGGGGGGGGGGGGGGGGGGGGGGGGGGGGGGGGGGGGGGGGGGGGGGGGGGGGGGGGGGGGGGGGGGGGGGGGGGGGGGG
>NZ_JAELTV010000554.1 GCF_016429005.1 Pedobacter sp. ASV19 | reverse complement strand
CCCCCCCCCCCCCCCCCCCCCCCCCCCCCCCCCCCCCCCCCCCCCCCCCCCTTTTTTAGATGTGTATAAGAGACAGGGTATTACCTTTGATGGCGTTAAAAACGCCAATAGAGCCGGTAATTGTATTTGGTTGAACAAAGATAGAATCTGCAGCGCACCCGATATAGTATCCTCCTGAAGCAGCAACATCGCCAAAAGAAGCAATTACAGGTTTCACTTTTTTACTAAGAATGATTTCCCGCCAGATCACATCAGATGCCAGTGCACTACCTCCTCCTGAATTTACCCTAAGAACGATGGCCTTGATACTGCTGTCTTCTCTGGCTTTTCTGATAGCTCTTGAAACTCTCTCAGATCCTATAGAATTGTCATCACCCTCACCTCCGGTGATATCGCCGTTTGCGTATACAACCGCAATTTTATCTTTGGCAGAAGGTGTGTCCTGACTCAGGTTCTCAGCGTAATCATTAATGGTCACCGTACGCATATTGTTGCCTTTTTCTGTGCCACTCAAGGTTTTAAGTTCAGCAATGATTTCGTCTTTGTACCTCAATCCGTCTACCATTTTTGCATTTAAAGCATCCTGCGGAAGCTGGATCTTATAATTGTTTGCCCAGGAGAACAGGCTGTCTTTTGGAATATTTCTGGTTTGAGCTATTCCTTCCAGAAAGGTATTGTATAGGCCACCTACATAAGCAGTAACCTGCTGGCGGTTGTAATCACTCATTTTATCTGTAATAAAAGGTTCTACCGCACTTTTATAGTTTCCAACGCGTATAATCTGTGCTTCCACACCAAGTTTCTCCAGTGCACCTTTAAAAAACATCAGCTGGGAACTGAAACCTTTAAACTCTAGCGCTCCCTGAGGATTGAGGTATACTTTGCTGGCAGCAGAGGCAAGGTAATAAGCGTCCTGTGAGTAGACTTCGCTATAAGCAATAATTTGTTTTCTACTGGACTTGAAATCAACCAGCGCATCCCTGATCTCTTTGAGCGTAGCCTTTCCCGCACCTGGTGCACTCACATTAAGATAGATGCATTTAATGTTATCGTCTGTTTTTGCTTTTTTGATGCCTCTGATGAGATCATTGAAACCAATGCTCTTTTCACCAGAGCCAATTACCGGAAGATTTTCAAAACGTTTGTTGAGGGTACGTTCTTTAATAGTTTGATCAAGATTTAAATACAGAACGCTATTGCTTTCTACAGGGATCTTTTTGTCTTCACTTATCGAGGAGACAATGCCAACTATAATGGCTACGAAAACGAAGCTAATCAGGACAATGGAAATCACAAAACCAAGAACTGTAGCAAAAACATACTTGAAAAAATCTTTCATATTAAAGGTGAATTATTTTGTAAATATAGGAATCCTATATCAGCTTCAGTTTACAAAACGCAATAAGCTCCGAGATGTTTCCTAACTTTAGAGCGTATTATAAAATGTTGCGATATATGCTATTGGATAGACAAACTGTTTATTTGTTACTGGGAAGTAATTTAGGTGAGAGACATCAGCTTATTACGGATGCGATTGATTATCTTAAGAAAGAAGTTGGAGTAGTAATCGGGATTTCTTCTTTTTATGAAACCGCTGCCTGGGGAAAGGAGGACCAACCCTCTTTTTTAAATGTTGCTGTTGAGCTAGAAACCAGATTCCCTGCGATGGATGTATTGAAAAAGATCCTGTCAATAGAAAAAGAGCTGGGGAGGGTAAGGCATGAAAAATGGGGGGCCAGATTGATTGACATTGATTTGATTTTGTATGGCAATGAAATTATTGATGTTCCAGACCGGCTTCAGGTTCCGCATCCTCAAATGCAGTTTCGTAAATTTGTGTTGGTGCCGCTGGCTGAAATAGCCGGAGATGTTGTACATCCTGTTTTAGGGGTGAAGATTTCAGAAATATTAATAAGTTTGGCAGATAATCTGCCAGTCATAAAAGTATAATTTATTAGTTTTGTTTAATGATCGACTTAGAAAAAAATAACTTGCCGCTTGATCTTTCTTATCTGAAGGACATGTCTGGAGACAGTGCCGAATTTATGATTGAAATGATCGATATGTTCAAGCAGCAAACGCCTATATATATGGCAGATCTGGAGCAAGCTGTGAAAGATGAGGATTGGATAAAAGCTTCTGGATTTGCACACAAGATTAAGCCAACTTTTGTATATGTAGGCAGGGAAGATGCAAAAGACCACATGCAAATGATTGAACATTGTGCACGTGATCTGAAAGAGGTGGATCAAATTCCTTCTCTGTTTAATGAAGTAAATGAATTTGTTCAGCTTTTGTACGGGCAGCTTGATCAGGCCAGAGCAGAGCTGGAAAAAAGACTTTAACTTTAATTTTCTGCGGATGGACTGTTGAGTTTAAAGTGCAGTATTGATGTAGCAATATACAACACACTTACAAAAGTTATAGCCGC
>NZ_JAELTV010000553.1 GCF_016429005.1 Pedobacter sp. ASV19 | reverse complement strand
CCCCCCCCCCCCCCCCCCCCCCCCCCCCCCCCCCCCCCCCCCCCCCCCCCCCCCCCCCCCCCCCCCCTTTTTCATCATCCGCCCACCCCCGAGACCTACACCGGCTAACGTTCGTCGGCAGCGTCAGATGTGTATAAGAGACAGACCGCTGGTTTCAACGGATTTTGTGTATTCCGTACAAAATAATCTACAGAAAGATTAAGCTTATTGTGCATCAATACGGCATCAATACCCGCCCCGTAAGACTCTGTTACCTCCCATGAAACGTAAGGGTTTCCTCCTGCTCCAGGCGCTATACCTGCAGATAGATTTTGGTTGAAAGAATACTGATTATCTTTGGTCGCAATGGATTCAAAGTAAGCATAGTTATTGGCAATTTGTTGATTGCCCAATTTACCCCAGAAAGTACGTAATTTGAGCAAATTTACTGAATTGGCTAAAGAACCGAAGAAGTTCTCTTTCGAAATCACCCATCCGGCTGAAGCTGAAGGAAAGAACCCCCATCTGTGACCTGGTGCAAATCTGGAAGACCCATCACCCCGAAAATTAGCTTCAAACAAGTACTTCTCCTCAAAATTATAATTAAGCCTGCTGAAAACCGATTCCAGTCCCCACTCGTATGCACTGCCTGTTGTTGCTTGACCCAATAGAGGCCCAGCATTGATTTCATGTAATGAATTATTCAAAAATCCCTGACGATATGCAGAGAAATCATTATAGGCGGAATGCTCCTGGGAAGCACCAACAAGAATTTTAAAATTATTTTTACCTATCGATTTTTCGTAATCGGCTACTGCTTGTAACAAAGTGTAGGTGGTTCTGTTGGTTGTATTGGTCAGGTTATTCGGTCCTTCATATTTACTTGGTACGAGGGGGGTACCGGCCGGGCCACCGGAATAGTACTGAATGTCGTTCACATATTGCTGTCCCTGCTGTGTCGCTAAGCGATATCCAAAATTAGGTTTCACATGTAAACCCGACAGAGGTGACCAGTCCAAACCTACATTCCCTGTCAATTTGTAGTCCTGTGTTTTGTTATAGGATCTAGATTCCAACCATGCCATTGGGTTTCCATCGGCAACATACCCATATGCTCCATTTTCCCATCTGTAAGGAACAGTGTTAGAAACCCGGTTCGCTTCCCTGATGATCTGAGAAAATCCGGTTGCATAAGTGCTCACTGGTTCGCTGAATGGAGAATATAGAAAGCCTAAGCGGGCATTCAGGCTCAATTTTTGGTGCAATTGTGAGCTGATGTTAAATAGAGTATTGTATTTCTGAAAGCTTGTACCTTTTACATTCCCTTGCTGATCCAGATATCCCACAGAGACCATATATTTCGTTTTTTCATCGCCACCGCTCATGCTAATATTATGATTCTGCTGCAAACCAGGTTCAGTATACAATAACGACAACCAATCTGTATTGGGATGTGCACCCGTTTGATCTGTTCCATCTTTGAATAATTGAATATCAGCAGCCGTCCACTTGGACGAAAGATTCTCATTTGTCCTGGCTTCATTATACAGCATAGCCTGTTGCCAGGAAGGTAAAAAATCCGGACGCTTGGCTATACTTTGTTTACCTATATACATGTCATAATGCAATTGCATTGCTCCTTTTTTCCCCTTCTTAGTCGTAATCAGCACCACCCCATTAGAGGCACGAGCTCCATAAATGGCAGAAGAAGCGGCATCTTTAAGTACAGAAATTGATTCCACATCGTTGGGGTTTACTTCACTCATTGCACCAGGAACACCATCGATAATGACGATAGGATTGGCGCTGGCTCCTGCAGTACCCAAACCAGAACCGATACCTCGGATCCTTATTGTACCTTCGTCCCTGCCGGGCTGTCCATTTGTCGTCGTGATGGTAATGCCAGCCATTTTACCCTGTATCGCATTTGTAACACTCGTAACTGGCCTGTCGGCAAAATCTTTTGCATCAACAGTAGCGATAGAGCCTGTTACATTGACTTTTTTCTGTTGTCCATAACCAACCACCACAACCTCATTCAGAGCGTTCTCAACTGGTTCAAGAATCAGATTAATACTTGTTTCTGCGCCCACTAAAATTTCTTTTGTTTTGTAACCAAGCATGGAAAACAACAAAATATCGCCTTGATCTGCTTTAATTGAATAAGTACCATCGTTTTTTGTTGCCGTTCCATTAGGCTGGTTTTTAACGCGAATGGTCACACCCGGCAGCGGCCCCTTTTCATCTGAAACAACTCCATGTATAATAACTGTCTGATCCGTCAGTGTCTTAGCAACGTTTTGTTTTTCAACAGGTTTATAGTAGATAACAATGCCGTTGCTACTCTCTTTGTACCGAAAGTTTGTTCCGGCCAAGATGGAATTCAACACCTGTCTCTTATACACATCTAAAAGGGGGGGGGGGGGGGGGGGGGGGGGGGGGGGGGGGGGGGGGGGGGGGGGGGG
>NZ_JAELTV010000552.1 GCF_016429005.1 Pedobacter sp. ASV19 | reverse complement strand
CCCCCCCCCCCCCCCCCCCCCCCCCCCCCCCCCCCCCCCCCCCCCCCCCCCTTTTTAGATGTGTATAAGAGACAGATTGGTTGGAAAGTGTGCGATCATGCCTCAAATGACGATGGATTGCGTTAAATTATAAACGACAATTAGTGTCAAATACATCGCCCAAGAAATCCGACAAAAATTACACAACTTTTTTTCGATTGATAATCAAGCAGTTAGCCCAAGTCTATACCTTTCGTAGTTTTTTTCCATGGTTTTGATAGGCAAATCGTCCTCAGTGAAGTCAAATTTTTCTCTAAACTGTAAAAATGAACCGTAAATCTTATGTCCTAGAACCTGGGTATTCAGGTCCATAAAGTAATGAAACTCGTCATCCAATAATTTAGCAATGAATTTATTGAAATCAATCTGCTTCTGCGGATGCATATACCAGCCCTTCCTGCGCCACATGTCTTCACTGACGGTAATCTTAAGAACTTCAGGGTACTTATTTGTATCGACACCAACCAGGGAAGCTTTACCCTTGCCGCTCATGCGAACGAGACAGTTGTAAATAAATATTCCATAGGCATTTGTTCTGGAAAGGATCATAGGATCTGTCTTTACCTTTGAAGACAAGTATTTTTTAATGATCGGTTTTACGGCAATTTTAATTTCAATAATCATTTCAGCGCTCATTTATCAGTTACGATTGTACGGCGCAGTTTTTTTTGAAGATTTTGTTTGTGGCTGACGTAAAAATAGTAAAAATATTAGTAATTACATGCCGTTTTTTTTAGCAAATCAAAAGAAAGTATATGAAGCATTCAGCCATTTGTCTATCTGGGTTATAATAAAATTTGTAAACTTCTTAACTGCATACATTTGTGCTGATAATGAATTACTTAATTATTAACACAATTCAAATTTATTTATTAACCAGTTCTAGTTGATTTGTTAACCGGTTAATTAGTTAATAAACTTTGTTAACTTCTTTCTTTAGTTAATAAAATATATTTAATTAATTAACTTATTATAACGCTGTTTCTCAGTCTGTTTAAGTCTGAATTTGTTGTTGGTTAATGAGTTAATAAAAAATCCTAAAAAGAAGATTGGGGATTAAAAGGGGAGGTTGGCCGCCCATAGCGGCCAAGATTTATAAGGTGTTCCGCTCGTTCCTCGCTGCACGTTTTATTTATCAGTACAGATGGCAGGATAAAAGACAGATACAGAAGCAAGGAACATTATTTTAACCCATTATAGGGAGTCGTTCAAAATCTATTTTACTAAAAATATTAGTATTAATTAATTCCATACTTTACTTTTGCAGTCCTAAATTTTAACATCATGGACAAAGGAAAGCCTAAAGACGCTCATTACGACAAACGCGTTGAAATAGCCATTAAGGCGTATAAAAACGGGTGCTTTGTGTTTTCAATTAAAAGCCAGAAGCTTTATACCCCTCGTGAGTATGTTGAGTCTGGTGAAGAAGTAAGTTATTCGGTGGGATTTGATCAATATCCAGATGTGACATTGCTGTATCCAAAAAAAGCATTTGAGGCAGCTCATGAAAAGGTTGTCAAGGCTAAACATGAGTTGATGCAATCTGAAATAAATCTCCAAAACGTTCTTCAAAAAATATTCGTAAATTATGATTTGAAACCCATAGAGAGGAAGTAGCCAAAAAATAAAAGCGCAATCAATAGAAATGATTGCGCTTATTATACTGATTTGATCATTTAATAAATCAAATCAGAATATATCCTATTCTGAATAAAAGTCTGGTGACAGACTGGGCAACTGATCCATGATCTCGCGTCGAAGATATTACCGCAACTAGCGCATGTAACCCAGGCTTCGTGGTTTGATAATCTATAAATCATGATAAGCTTGCTACTGACTGTTTAAACAACCATTCCATTGCTGGTGGGGTAACAGCATTACCACACTGTAATACTTGTTCCTTTCCATTTCCTAGAATTGTATAATCTTTATCAAATGCCATTGCTAACTTAACTTCTGGTGGTTTGATCATTCGATAATAACAATCTTCTATTCTTGGGGTTACGTTGGTTATCAACGACATTCTATCAGAGGTCGGCTGAGTATCTGCTGGTTCTGTAATATGACTTACCTGAGAAGTTCTATTGTAGTAAGAAATAAAACTGTTCTTTGCTTCAGGAGTCACAATGCCATGATTAATCATACAACTTTGAGTAGTTAACGGCTCAGTGGAACAATGAGCATTACTTTTACCTCTATTAGTTGTGATCAATGGCATAACTAGGCCCATAGTTTGGCGTGTAGCTTGTGCCATGGTGGGATTGCTCACATCCTGTCTCTTATACACATCTGACGCTGCCGACGAACGTAAAAAAAGGTGTGTTTGAGGGGGGGGGGGGGGGGGGGGGGGGGGGGGGGGGGGGGGGGGGGGG
>NZ_JAELTV010000551.1 GCF_016429005.1 Pedobacter sp. ASV19 | reverse complement strand
AGATGTGTATAAGAGACAGGTGGTAGATGTTGCAACGCTAAATTTTTCAAGGATGGATAGTTTACGAGGGAAAGTGACCAAAATAGATACTCTAACTAGTCCCGGAACCGCAATAGTCGATTTATCCTTGCCGTTGCCCTTCGTGGGCCAGAAATTACAATTCTATATTACAAGTGACAAAGACAATAGTGCCAACTATGCAAAAAACAAGATTTTCGGCAGTGGTGGTGCGCCAATCTCCGCCTATAACTTTTTCACCTTTAATCTGGCCAGGTGTCCGGACAAAATAAATTCAATTAAATCAAGCTCCTGGAGCGGTAAGGTAAGGCCCGGTACGGAAACTGCCCAAAATCCTCAATACTATTACCCCGATTTAAGCGCCATAGCTTTTGGCGACACAGAAGAGCAATTTTTCAGGAACGGAAAGATCATTACCTACACCCTCAAGGATAAGGTTGATCCGGTAAAAATCCTCTACAGACAAGATGGCTCTATGGTCTTTTTCTACGGATACGATGAGATCTATGATAAGATCTACCCATATTTCGGTGTCCTTGCTCCAGATGGAAAAACAATGATGGTCGATGCCTGGGCAGTAGACCAGTCTAAGTACGGATATGGATCTCCAAGATTGCCCAATTATGTAGATACCAATGCACCATATGGTCCGAATGGAGTTACCCCCGTAATATTTAAACAATAAGAGCCATGAAATATTTTTTAATTCTAATGGTATTTGCCTGCGCCGTACAAAAAGATTCAACGATTCTTGCTAAAAAGGGCACTGTCTTTACTATCGATCTGACGGCTGCAGTGGGACAAGGATTTTCCTGGCAATTAAGGGATTCCGTTTTTGGGGAGAAATTGCGTTATATGGAGCAAACATTCAGCAATAAGAAGAATACTGTACCCGGATCTGATGGAATTCAACATTTCAGCTTTAAGGCAATAAGGTCCGGTAAAACAGCGCTTAGCTTTATTTATGTACAACCATTTATTAAGCCTTATCCTAAAGACGCTAAAACAAAACAATTTTCTATCGTTATCCACTAAAAACCAAAACTATGAAAAAGCTAAGTGTTCTAAAAAAAAGTATGCTGTTACTGGCAGCAATGAGCGTCGCTATTATATCAGCAAATGCGCAGGTTACTCCATTCAAGATAGACCAGCTGAAACATATATATCAAATAAATGAGTCAAAAGCCTCTCCCGCACTAAAAAGTGTGCTTGCGCAGCAGCGGGAGTTTATTGCAGTACATAAGCTTGGGTTCCAGGTTGCCAACACAGCGGTTAGTGAACTTAAACTATCACAGATCACAGGAGGGCTTAATTTGTCTGCCTCAGAGGTAGCAAAGGTTCAATTGGCCATGAAAATCACAGAGATCATTAAAATGGCCAAGATATCCGCATCCCCTGGCCAAAGGACCTATGATGGCCGGAATGATAAATTAGTTCCGGATATACGTCGCCAGCAATGTGGCAACTGCTGGGCTTATTCGGCCATAGGGGTAATAGAAAGCAGCTATATCAGAATAAACAACATTACCTATCCCGCAACGCTAAACCTGAGCGAGCAACAAATGGTTGATTGTTCAGGTGCAGGCACTTGCGCTGGCGGGTATACCCATAAAGTTTTTGATTGGCTTAAAAACTCAGGTTCAAAAATTATGAATGATGTAAACGCACCAGATAACGGTGTTGATGGCCCTTGCCCCTCAACCTATGTAAATTCCAAGGTAAAGGTGCTGGATTGGGGCCTGGTCGATCCAAATGGAGAAATCAATAAAATAGCGCCTGTAGATAAGATTAAAGAGGCGATTTGTATGTACGGACCGATATCAGTAGGCATATTTGCAACTCCTTTACTTCAGAATTTCGGTGGCAATTCGGTCTATTTCGAAACAGCAAGTAATTATGCACATCCGGAAGTTAATCATTTAGTAGTCCTGGTTGGCTGGGACGATAATAAACAGGCCTGGTTGATGCGGAACAGCTGGGGCGAAACTTGGGGCGACGAGGGGTATGGCTGGATTAAATACAACACGAACAATATTGGCACCTACGCCACTTGGGCCCTTGCATCAAAAGATGCATCCAGATCAGTTCCTATGGTTAGCACCCCGGTAAAGGTGACCAGACCAATTCCTCTGAATGTTGACAAAAACATCCTCGGAAAAAAATCAATAAAACAACTATAAATTAATTCATCACCACGTTCCCATTACCTTTTCCGGTCTTCCCCTTCTGCAATTTGCTAAGAAAAACACTTGATGCTCTGCGAAAAGGCCTCAGAGATCGTGGCTGTTGCACAACATTCAACGAGCTGGATAAACACTACTTCTCCAGCTCGTTATTTTATAAGATTTTAATATACAATCTCATTGATATGATGCCAGAAGAGTTCCCTGAGACTATAA
>NZ_JAELTV010000550.1 GCF_016429005.1 Pedobacter sp. ASV19 | reverse complement strand
CTTTCATTGTGCGTAACGATGACAAAGGTATGATTGAAACTATCTCTCAGGGTGATAAAGAATTGGTGCAGTGCATCTGCATTTGCAGAATCCAGGTTTCCCGAAGGTTCATCGGCCAGAATGATTGCAGGATTATTGATCAGTGCTCTTGCTACTGCAATGCGTTGTTGCTCTCCCCCAGAGAGTTGACTGGGTTTATGATCTGCCCTGTCTTTCAATCCCAGAAGATCTAAAAGTTCTAATGCTCTGGCTTCTGCTTCCTTTTTACTTTTTTTAGCAATGAATGCCGGGATACAAATGTTTTCCAGGGCTGTAAATTCGGGAAGTAAGTGATGGAACTGAAAAACAAATCCAATATTCTGATTCCTGAAAATGCTCAGCAATTCACCGGAAAGACCGTTAACTTTGGTTCCCTTCAATTCTACCGTTCCCTGATCAGGCTTATCCAATGTCCCCAGAATATGCAGTAAGGTACTCTTACCCGCTCCTGAAGCTCCAATTATACTCACAATTTCGCCTTTATTGACTTCAAAATCTACTCCTTTTAGTATCGGTAAGTTTCCGTAAGATTTTTTTATACCAGTGGCTTTTAGCATAAATGCAAACTTAGTGTTTTTAAAACCAATCTGAAATTGTAGATTTGAGCAAATTTTTTCAGCAAATGAATATCCACGAATATCAAGGTAAAGAAATACTTAAAAGTTTTGGTGTAGCCGTACAAGAAGGCATTGTTGCCGATACGGTTGAGCAGGCTGTAGAAGCGGCTAAAAAAATGAAAACTGACTTCAATTCTGATTGGGTTGTGATTAAAGCACAGATCCACGCAGGAGGAAGAGGAAAAGGTGGTGGTGTTAAATTGGCCAAGAACCTTGACGAGGTTAAAGAAAGAGCTACTGCAATTTTAGGCATGCAGCTGGTTACCCCTCAAACTGGTCCTGAAGGTAAAAAAGTGAATAAAATTTTAGTTGCGCAGGATGTTTATTATCCAGGTGCTTCTGAGACCAAAGAATTTTATATCAGTGTATTGTTGAACCGTGCAAGCGGAAGAAACATCATTATGTATTCTACTGAAGGCGGTATGGATATTGAGGAGGTTGCTGAGCATACCCCTCACCTGATTTTTAAAGAAGAGATTGATCCTAAAGTTGGATTACAGGCTTTCCAGGCAAGAAAGATTGCTTTTAACCTGGGTTTAAGCGGTGCTGCTTTTAAAGAAATGGTTAAATTCGTTTCTGCACTTTATAAAGCTTATGACAATACAGATTCTTCTATGTTTGAAATCAACCCGGTATTGAAAACTTCAGATGATAAAATCATTGCAGTTGATGCTAAAGTTGATTTAGATGAGAATGCTTTATTCCGCCACCCTGATTATGCAGCGATGCGTGATAAGCTGGAAGAAGACCCAACTGATGTTGAAGCGAGCGAGTCTAACTTAAACTATGTAAAACTAGACGGAAACGTTGGTTGTATGGTTAATGGTGCTGGTTTGGCTATGGCAACTATGGATATTATTAAAATTGCAGGTGGTGAGCCGGCTAACTTCCTGGATGTAGGTGGAACGGCCAATGCGCAAACTGTAAAAGCTGGTTTTAACATTATCTTAAAAGACCCTAATGTTAAAGCTATTCTGATCAACATTTTTGGTGGTATTGTAAGATGCGACCGTGTTGCTCAGGGTGTTATCGATGCGTATAAAGAAATCGGTAATGTTCCTGTTCCAATCATTTGCCGTTTACAGGGTACAAATGCTGTAGAGGCTAAACAACTGATTGATGATTCTGGTCTGAAAGTTTATTCGGCGATTGCACTAAAAGATGCAGCTGATCTTGTGACTAAAGTATTAGCGTAAACATTTCTAATTTCCATAATTGAAAGAGGCTGTTCAAAAGACAGCCTCTTTTTTTTGATAACATAGAAAATATGATGGCGAAAAAAATGACGTACCGGTAAAATAAAGAAGCCTCCAACAAATTGCCGGAGGCTTCTTAAAACCAAATATAAATTAAACGAGCATTACAAATATACAACAAAAAACAAATAATTCTAATTTTACACCCATAAAAAATAAAATTTTTAATAAAAAATACACAACACGCTATATACCAACCCTAAAAAACCAATAAATAAGTCTAAAATTCAGAAACAAAACAAATAATCACACAAATTATAGCTTAAAAAATCTTTAAAACACAAGAAAATCAACAATTAACCAAAATAAATACCATTCAACCAAAACAAAAACAAATATTCAACGAAAAACACCAACAAAAACCCACTATTATTGATAAAAAATATACAAAAACACAAAAAACACACAAAATCAACTTTAAAAATTCAGGACTGTAATTTTTAGAACTAATTCTGTAATTTTGACGCTCTGTCTCTTATACACATCTAAAAAGGGGGGGGGGGGGGGGGGGGGGGGGGGGGGGGGGGGGGGGGGGGGGGGGGGG
>NZ_JAELTV010000054.1 GCF_016429005.1 Pedobacter sp. ASV19 | reverse complement strand
CCCCCCCCCCCCCCCCCCCCCCCCCCCCCCCCCCCCCCCCCCCCCCCCCCCCCCCCCCCCCCACCCCCCCCCCCCCCCCCCCCCCCCCCCCCCCCCCCCCCCCCCCCCCCCCCCCCCCCCCCAAAAACACTTTTTTTACGTTCGTCGGCAGCGTCAGATGTGTATAAGAGACAGGGGCATTCTCTTCTTTTACTTTGTTTGCTATAGCATTTAACTTCTCCCAGATATCTTCTCTTACCGTATGTTGCCTCTCCAGGTCTTCGTAATTTCCATAAGGACCAATAAAGGTCCCGAATACCTTAATAAAAATATCTCCTAGCTCCTTTTCAATAGGCAGTATCAATGGCATTCCCGGATTTGTCTTCCCGGTATCAATTTCAGCCAACTGAGCGGTCAGTTTAATAAATCCAAGAAAATCCTCCGGGCTACTGGCCCATCCGGTATACTCTTCCAGCATCATCGCTACAAGTTCTTCTTTGATAACCATAACACATTGAATAATGGATTTGGAATAAGGCGTTTATTTCTATCTCTCAAAATTACAATTAAACGGCGTTAACGGTTTGCGATTAGACTTCATTTTTTTGCCGTTCCCTGCGGGCCGGGCTATCCGCTGTATCTCCCGATGAAGGATCGGGAGGATGCCGCTGCTATCCCATAACGGTTATCCTGTAGTGAAATTTACACGAATTTAAACACAAATTTCGGCAGGTCGCCGCTGAAGCGGCCAAAAGACTACGGCATAAAGCCGCTCCTGCCTCGCTATTTATTCCGTTTCCTTCCGGCCTCTATTGCGACCTGCCGGTAGTAGTTCCTCAATTCATTTTAAAATCAAAATGTACTATTATGGAACTGAGAAAAAATGCCTCGCTGATCATCGTTGATGAAATCCAATTGACCTATAGCTCTTCAACGCCTTATAACCAAAGGCCGGAAGTGACTAATAGTAAACAAGCTGCCGATATTTTAAGGAGCTGCTGGGATCACCACAAATTAGAACTCCAGGAACAATTCAGGATTCTGCTGTTATCCTCTGCCAATAGATTGTTGGGTAGTTATGAATGTTCCAGTGGCAGTACCATTCAAACACTGGCTGATCCAAGACTGATTTTTGTCTGTGCATTAAAAGCCAACGCCCAAAAAATAATTCTCGCCCATAATCACCCAAGCGGGACTGTAGAACCCAGTCCTTCAGACCAAGTACTAACCCAAAAGCTAAAGTCGGGCGCCGATTTACTCAATCTTAAAATAATCGACCATATCATATTGACCAGGGATACTTTTTACTCCTTTTCTGATGAAGGGCTTTTATAGCCCTTTTTTCATGTAAATGCTGTGCCTATAAGTTTTAAAGGATTGCTATGGCATTCATCGCCCTGGTGCTTAGTTCTGCTGGAGCTTTTAGATCGGTATACAAGAACCTCAATGCTCTTATCCACTATTCTCATTAGTATACTCCATATGCTCTTATGAGCCTTTATCTCATTCCCTTCTTTGCTTCCCGTTTTCCCCCCGGTCAAGACACCGGAGGCTGGTTCCGTTGTTCAGGTGCGAAGATCAGTCAGGCGGACGTTCCGCAGAAAAGGTCAGGCAAGTTTTGAAAAAAAAATCTCCATACCTCCCCTTGGTCGGCTAGTATTTTTTTTCCAAAAACCTTGTCTGCGGGTCCACCTGACCCGACTTGCACATGAACAACGAAACCAGCATACTCCGGCTCTTTACACGGATAAAAAAAAATGTCAGCAAACAACTCCATATCGACAAAGGCTCAAAAAAAAGAAACGAAACAGCACCTCCTCTCATTGCCGGATAAATCTCAGAAAAAAGGAATGGAAGGATTAAAAAATCAAATCAAAATGAACATGGAAATTCCAAATCAAATCTCAGCAATCGCCCGGATCATCCGCCAGGACTGGAAAAAAATTTATTTCGGCGCAGTCCCTTACCTCAACGCTATGTCAATGATCGACAACATCGGCCAGAACTATTACGAGGATTCAGCAAAAAACATTATCCGCTATTTTCTTTCTAATGCAGGCAACTGGCGGGGGGAAACAGCCAAAGCAGTAAAGGCAAAATTAAAAGCACTTCTTAACGATTAAACAAACAAAAATTTCAAACACTTAAAACTAAATGTTATGCATCACTTAACAGCAAGATTAACAGCAGACGCAACCGTAAAAACCTTTGAAAGCGGCCGTAGCGTGGTCAATTTCAGGGTAGCAGAAAATGAATCTTACAAAACAAAGGCAGGAGAAAAAAGGATCGTTACCCGCTATTATGATTGTGCGTATTGGATCACGCCCAAAATAGCCCAATACCTGACCAAAGGAAAATTGATCGAAATGATCGGCAGTGTTGAGGCAAGGGCTTATGCGGGTAAAGACGGAACCCCCAAGGCAACGCTGCAAATGAATGCTTCTAAAATCGTTTTTCACAGCAAAGCAAAAAAAGAAGATAGCGAAGCCTCCAACGCACCGCATAGCAACGCCACAGCCGTTACCGATGATCTTCCTTTTTAACCCATTCCTATACTAAAAAATTACGACCATGATATTTTTCAATCATTGCAAAACATTGGAAGAAGTAAAAGCAACGTATAAAAAACTGGCTTTCCAATTCCACCCAGACAGAGGCGGCGATACAGCTACCATGCAGGCAGTAAATACAGAATATGCCTTTGCAACCGCTAAACTTTTAAAAGGGGCTAACCTATCCCAGGAAGAAACAGACAGGGAAATGAATTTCTCAGAAGAGTATCGCAGCATTTTAGAACAGGTCATCAACCTACCCGGCATAATTATAGAACTCGTTGGCCTCTGGATTTGGGTAACAGGTAATACAAAACCTGTCCGCAAAGCATTAAGGGACGCGGGCCTATTCTACGCCTCCAAAAAAGAAGCCTGGTATTACCGGAGCCAAGACCTCAAAGAATTAAGGGGCGGCAAAAAAAACTTGGCCGAAATCCGAAGCAAATACGGCAGCCAGGTAATCAACCACGAAAAGCCAAAAGCCGCCGCTTACAAAATGTTCAACCGATAACCTTTTAAAACGAAACAATATGTTACCGATACTCAGAATCTCCGAAGATATAATGTTGCCCGACACCGATCAATGGCAATTCCGTTTTTCTATACCGAGCAGTTCATCAAACAGGCTGTATACCATAGCGCAGCATAAACGCAAAAAACATTGGGGCTGCTCCTGTCCCGGTTGGAAACGATACCGCCGTTGCCAACACCTGGCGGCGTTGGGGCTTCCCGGTAATGAACAACCCTATGATGTTAACCTCATAAAAGATTAGGACATGGCAAAGGGATTTTTAGACGGGTATAAAACCTACGATACTTCCGAAGGATTTGGCAACGCCAAAAAATGGCGCAAGTCCTTTTACGAGCGGATCAATAAAGAGGAAGCGGAAACCATATTAAAAGATTCAGAGCAAAGCCCCTTTGAGATATTAGGCGTATCGCCGACAGCATCCAAAGCAGAAATTAAAAAGGCATACCGGAAACTTTTAATGGAATGGCATCCCGATCGCAATCAGCACCGCATCGCGGAAGCTGAGGAAAGGAGTAAAAAAATAATTGCCGCTTATTCAATCATTACAGCATAATACAAAAACTGAAAACATGAAACCTCTAACAGCATTAAATAATGTCGAAATGGCTAGACTGCTTTTTGACCTTGTACCGGAACATATTCCGGGCTTCATTGAATTTATTACCCGAACATATAACCTCTTAATCGAGCAGCGGGAAGAAACAGAAAAAAATTGGGATGATGGGTGGTTAACCTTCCAATCCTGGTTGAACCTTGCCGAAACAACGCAAAGCAATATCAACGTATTCGGTGACAAGCTGACTAAAAAAAGTCAACTATTTGCCGACCGATTATTCGACGGTTATAATGCCATTTGGAGCAGACATTGCGCCACGCAATATGCCGTACAAGAAAAATGCCCTGTAGATTTTAAAAATGCTGTGACCCTTCTTTTTGACCGGGATAGAACCAGGCTTTATGATTTGCGCATAAGATTGGAGGAATTAAACAGGGACACAGAAAGCAGTATTAAAAAAGCCTGCGCCTCCCTCCTTAAATTTTCCGGCGAAGAAACTATTGATATAAATACGGTTGATGCTTTGATTTATATCGGTGAGTACCAGGAACAGTTGAAAGGGTATGCTTGCTTAACAACACTAAAGGTCAAAACAGACGAGCTGTATATCGAGACAGATTTTACCGGGCGGTATCGTGATTTTGAAGAATGCACAGACCTCCGTATAAGCGACAAACTGGCAATACTGAACATATTGCTCATTCACCCTATAGACTGAACCAGTCAGATTTTTCTACCCTTTTTATTCCTTTAATATCAACCGGGAACGCGACCGGACAAGAGGCGCAAACAGAACATGGAATTTTTAAATGAAAATGCGACTATAGTATTTAGCAAATTGATAGATAGCCTCAATGGGCAGCAACACCGCAAAATAGTTAATGCGCCTTATATGCCGCTTACCATTGAACGCATCGGGCAGAATGTAGAAACGCCCTGGGGACTGGCGAACCTTTACAGCCTTTGCCATTACTACAAACAAAACGGCGACCTGATGCAAGACCCTGAAATGTGCTTTTTTGCCATAGACGGCAGAGGCGATTTTAAAGCCGATTATGGCAAACATTTCGTCGCCCCGTACCTGTATCAAAATGCTTACATCGGGTTTCATGAAAGCGTCCGCATGGAGAACCATAAGCTGACCACTTTCAACCGGAAGATGCAAAAGGAGCATACCCATTTTGCCAATGACTGGCTGCGCAATATTCAACAACAGGGATTTTTAAATCAATAGTTATGAAAACAACATTCAATTTTCAGATCAACCCCGACGATAACCGTAAAGATTGGGATAATGTAACGGTACATACCAAAGTGATCACCGACAGGCCAACGGCCATACATCTTGCCCAAAAAGTAGCCCGGCTCTTTAAAGCTGAGGTACGGTTAACAGAAGGTCATTACCCCTTTACCACAAGCGGTTCTTATTTCCACCACAAAAGGGATTAAGACAATGGCGGCAGCCATAGCAAAAATTGGCTGCCGCTTTTCATTCCAGTTTTTATATCCACCAAAATTTTATTCTTATGACTACGATAGCAAAAGGAAGAATCGGCAGAACCAATAGCCGTAATATAAAACCCAATATCGAAAAAGCCTTAAAGCCGTTAAATACCGAAGGCACTTTAAAAGAGATCAATATTGCCCAAATTGATATAAGCCCCCTGAATTACCGCCGGGTATTCCTTAAAAAGGATTTGGAAGAATTTGCCCATGAATTATCCCTGCATGGGGTCATTTCGTCTCTTATGGTTAGAAAGATGCCCTCCGGTCGTTTTGAACTGGTCGTAGGCGAAAGAAGATACCGCGCCGCTAAGATCGCCAAACTAAAAACCGTCCCAACCATTATCAGAATTTTGACGGATGATGAAGTAAGGGAAATACAGCTTGCCGAAAACATGAAACGGGAGAACCCGCACCCCCTGTATGAATCCCAACAGGTTGCCATTTTGCAGCAGGGAGGAAAAACCATTGATGAAATAGCGGCACGTTTGCAAAAATCAAAATCCTGGGTATATACCCGTATCAAATTATCTGAATTGATCGTCGGCATACAGGAAGTCTTTCTTGCCAATAAAATCAGCATACACGAGGCTTCCGAAATTGCCCTGCTGTCTTCTGAATCGCAACAGGAATTTTTTGATACTTATTGTACGGATTGGGAGGAGGAATGTTTCAGATTGAATAACCTGAAATATTACCTTTCCCGCTTAAAGTATGACCTAAAAAAAGCACCCTTTAACATCAAAGATAAAAACCTTGTTCCTTCTGCAGGCGCATGCAGTCATTGCCCTTTTAATTCCGCTACGAGGGTATCGCTATTCCCTGAACTGGCTAAGGAGGCGGTTTGTTCCCACAAACCCTGCTATAAAAACAAATGTACGGCACATGCCGAGGCCAGCATCCGCAAAGCCATGAAGCAGAATAAAATTGATGCCCTGCTTTGTGCCGCCAATATTTCCGATGAACACCGCATGATCATAGATTCCCTGCCGGAATTAAACGCCCTGCCGGAATACAATATAAACGAGATCACTTTAATAGAACCGCCAACGCAACCCGACAAAGAAGATTTTTCGGACTTGTACGACGAGGATGCAGAAGACACCGTAGCATTTGACGAGGAAGGTTACCAACAAGCCTTAAAGGAGTATCAGATCGATTTGGCAAATTATACCGAGCGCCTCAGCAATCCTGAAACGCCCAAAGGGTTAGCCGTAAGAAATGATACGGTTACGGTAGTGCTGTTCAGCCTGGATAAAAAAGCCACCTACAGCGGGGAAGGAACGGTTACCGCAAAGCAGGTACAGGAAGCCATTAAGGAAGGAACGGCCACCGTTGCATTGTTGGAAAAGGAAATCCAACGCCTTAAGGACAGGGAGCAGCGGGCCAAAGAAATCGACAGGGACAAAATACAGGTGCAGGTACACCGTAAATTTAAGGAACTGGTAGGTTCCTTCCCTGAACTGAAAGAGGATTTAACCGCCGCTGACCAGGTGGCCTTAAGGCTGATCGTTTTTCAGGCATTGGATTACCGAAGTAAGGATTATGTAACACAATACCTGTTGCCCGGCGTTGATTTTTATGGCAATACAGATAAAGAAGCTGCTTATAATGCGTTGGCCGGGCTTTCCAATGAGCAATTTTGTTTCCTGATCCGGGAGGTGCTCGTAGGTGATAGCCAAAGCCAATACCCCGGTAATATTTCCGGCTATGCCCTTTACCAATGTGCCGAGGCTTCCGGCATTGATGTAGACAGCATCAATAAGGCGCAGGAAGAAAAGGCAATCCTGAGAGCCGAGAGCATGGAGGCCAGGATAAAAGCCATCGAGAACAGGATCAAGAAAATGAAACCTGCTGCATAAACATTCAACCGGAGGCGCAGCCACCGAAAGGTTGCGCCTCCTTAAAAAAAACGATTATGGAAAAGATAACGATAGCGTACGATTTTATTTTTCAAATGGAAGTGCGCAAAAAGAATGGTAAAATTTATAGGAATCATTATGTAAATGGTATTGGCGCAAAGTACAGTAGTGCTTTGTGGGATGTGTATTTTAACTGCAAGCGTAGAAAAACTATTATCCTGAAAGTTATAGAGGTGCGGGTTTTGGGTGTAGCCTTTGCCTACAATGAAGCCGGTTTTTTCAAAGCGAAATTGTCGGACTACCCGCCGGTAATCCCTGACGATCTGAATGCAGAATTAAAACACCTGCCACAGAAAGGCTAAGAAGCGAAACTCGCAGCAGGCCAAGTGTTGGCCGTTTAATCAATTTTCATTTACCATTAAAATTACATTTATGTATATTCAGGATATAGAAGGCACGACGATAGTAATAAATGATGTAACAGGTACGATCCGTATGATACGGGCATTCCTTAATTTTGAACAAAAGCATTCCGAACCTTCTTTACAGAGATTGGAACAACGAAGAATAGAATACTGGGAAGATATTTTACAAAAATTATTAGCCCTGGATTCAGATGATGAACACACCAAATATTAAACGCTATGGCACTAGATCACATTTCACGGGTAATGGTTTACGGTTTTATTGTTTTATTCGTTGGGGCGGTACTCCTGTACTGGATCAGCAGACGAAGGTTTAACCGTAGGAACAAATACGGTGTTCCACAGTATAAGAACTATGAACATAAAACCGTCTTATTGGTATGGGAGAATGTGGTAAAGTTATGCGGTCAGGTTTTAGTGCTTGCGGGTGTGCTGCTGACGCTTTTAGGCTGGCTAAACAGCCATTAAATTCTACGACGAGTATTTGTATTCCCAAATGATAAGAGCGGCGTAAAGCCGCTCTTATTTGCGTTTATGCCTGTTTTAAGGCAGACATGCAGGCCGCCGGGAAATGGTGCTGCCGTTTTGCCCCTTTCGTGTAGTTGTTGTTCAACGGGGCAAAACGGCAGCGGGTTTTTGATGGTATCCTGTAGCCCTTATTGGAAAACCAGGTGCAGGCTATGCGCCCATTTTCTGAATCTTCTGATCCAGGCCGGCCAGACCTGCTTTCTCCAATACCTCATCGGCAATCTTTGCCAGCTCTTCGCTGCTTTCTTTGGGCAAGATGGAAAGCAGGTCACTGACCATCCCGTCTTTGGCTGCGATCCCCTGCCGGATCGTGTTGCTCAGGAGCAACAGGTGCATCCTGCTCATGCTTAAATTCACCTTCACGGCATCATTCATCGCCGGCACCGTTAGTAATGCATCAAACACTACGGTCATTTCACTTTTTGTTCCCATGATCATCTTTTTTAATAGTCCAACCTCAGTAGCAAAAGTACTTTCCTGTAGTAAGATGCACCACTATAGAATCTAATGTGGTGGCCGGTTCCGGCCCTTTGCACGCTATTTTTGTATCACTGAACTGATTAGTGAACGAAAGAAATAGTGTAGAATGGGAATCAGAAAACAAGGGCTGTCCTGCGCGGAAGCCAGAGCTATTGATATGGTCGGCTTTTTGGCCGGTTTGGGTTTTCAGCCCTCCAGGGTAAGGGGAAACCAGTTTTGGTATTGCTCCCCTTTGCGGGAGGAACGCACCCCTTCCTTTAAGATCAATAGCAGTATAAACCGATGGTATGATTTCGGTACAGGGCAGGGCGGCAGCCTGATTGATTTCGGTATGCTGTATTACCAATGCGATTTACCCGCCTTCCTCCTGCTGCTGCAACATGATCTTTCTTTTCCCAGGGCTGTTATCCCTGAGTTATCCCAGGTGCATCCCCCTGAGCCGAAACTGATCGTTACCAGCCAAAGCCCATTAAGCGCCCCTTCCCTGATCGGATACCTGCAACAAAGAAAAATTGCCGCCGGTCTTGCCCGGCAGTATTGTTGTGAGGTCCGGTACCGGATCAACGACCGGCCGTATTTTGGCATCGGTTTTCAAAATGATTCCGGTGGTTATGAAATCCGTAACGCCCGGTTTAAAGGCAGCAGTTCCCCAAAGGATTATACGCTTGTAAAAAAGGAGGGTAACCGGCTTTGTGTCCTGGAAGGTTTTATGGATTTTCTTTCCTGGCTTACCTTATTTCCGCAGGACCAAAACCAGTATGATTTTCTGGTCCTCAACAGCCTGGCATTTTTTGAAAAGGCCAGGCCGGTCATAGAAGCTTACCAGCAGATCCATCTCTACCTGGACAACGACACTGCCGGAAAGCAGATCAGCAGTTATGCCCTTTCCTTATCCCCGCAGTACAGCAACTGCGACCAGCTCTATCAGGGCTATGAAGACCTGAGCGATTTCCTTTGTCAAAAGCCCTTACCTGGTACTGCCGATCCGAGGCCGCCGTAAGGTGCCTGCCGATTGGATACGATCCCCTAAAAGCATTCTGCATAAAAACAAAAGCTAAGGGGTTCACCTGATGTCTCCGTGAACGGCTAGATGTTCGATTGTATCACAATCGGTTTTTTGAGAAGCCCCATGCTCGAAACTCGCGGGCTTTGCTTTGCTACAAATAATGTTGACCGTGTAAAAGAAAATGTGATGAAAGAGAACCACGACATTAAAAATAAATGGCTGCACCTGCGCCTTTCTGAAGCAGAATTTCAGCTCTTAGATAAAGAATTTTCCAAGACTACCGAGCGGAAATTAAGTGCTTATGCCCGTAATATCCTGTTGGGCAAACCCATGATCGCAGGGCATAGAAACCTATCCCTGGATAACCTGATCGTTGAATTTTCCAGCCTGGTAAAGACCCTTAACGGCCTTGCCAATAACTTCAACCAGTCGGTCCATAAGCTCCATACCCTGGACAAAATCCCGCAGTTCCAAACCTGGTTGACTGCCCATGATCAGGATAAAGAAGCCCTGTTCCAAAGCATAGAGATCGTCAGGGATTACCTTAAAGAAACGTCGGTAAAATGGTTGCGGTGATCAAGAGCGGGTACTCGATCCGCAGGACGTTTCATTATAATGAGAACAAGGTGAAAGAGGGCGTGGCAGACTGTATCCTGGCGCAGAATTACCCCCTGGACCACTCCGATATGACCGAAAACATGCGGCTGAATATGTTGCTGAAGGTAGCGGAACGCAACCCCAGGGTGAGCCGGAACAGCGTCCATATCTCTCTGAATTTTGCCCGGGAGGAACAGCCGGCAAGGGAACAGTTAAAGGATATTGCCGCCGACTATATGGAGCAGATCGGCTTTGGCAACCAGCCTTACCTGGTCTACCAGCATTATGATGCAGGCCACCCGCACATTCACATTGCCACCACTAAGGTCAGGCCGGACGGCAGTACCATTGATATCTACAACATTGGTAAAAACCAAAGTGAGACAGCAAGAAAGGCCATAGAGATCAAATACGGCCTGGTCAAAGCGGAGGATCATAAAGGCAAAGTATTCCGGCTAAAACCCATTGATGCCAGCAAGATTTCTTATGGTCAGACCGGTACCAAACGGGCGATTACGGTGGTCCTGGATGCGGTGCTGCAACGGTATGCTTATACCTCTTTACCGGAGCTGAACGCGGTGCTGAATCTGTACAATGTATCTGCCGAGCGGGGTAGTGAAGGCAGCCGTACTTATAAGACCGGCGGCCTGGTATACCGTGTTTTGGATGCAGATGGTAAGCCCGTCAGCACGCCGATCAAGGCCAGCGCCTTCTATAACCGGCCTACTTTAAAATACCTGGAAGAAAATTTTGCCGCCAATGATCCAAGAAGGCAGCAACATAAAACCCGGCTCAAAAACCGTATTGACTGGGCCTTTGTAGGGCGCAAGCCGGACCTGGACAGCTTTGCGGCAGCCCTCAAAAAAGAGGGTGTCGATACCGTATTTCGTTTTAGCGCCGAAGGTTTTTTATATGGCATTACCTACGTCGATCACAAAACGCAGAGCGTCTTTAACGGCAGTGCGTTGGGGTCGGCTTACAGCGCAAAGGCGATTACCGAACGCTGTGCGGTAGCCCCAATGCTCCACCGGCAACCAGGCCGGGACCTTGCCGCTTCCCTCCCATCTACCAGGTCGATTGCAGCAGAGCAGAACAGCGAAGCTACTGCGCAGCGTCCCGCTCCTGTATCCTCCAATGGCGACCAGCCCAACCTTTTAGAGCAGTTGATGCAGGCTGAAAACAGCGGTGATGCTTTGCCTTATGCGCTTTCGGCAAAGAGCAACAAAAAGAAGAAACGCAAATCAAGAACCCTTTAAAATTTCAATTATGGCGATGCAGACCGGTGAAAACGAACAGGCGATGAGGAAGATCCTGGATATGACCAGGTTGATCAGTATTATATTACTGGCCCTTCATTGTTACTATTATTTATATGCTGCCTTTGACCGGTGGCAGTTAACCTGGAGCTTTGGCGACAGGATACTCAACAATATCCGCAGTACCGGATTATACCAACATTTCCATACGTCAAAGCTGATTGCCTTACTCTTTCTGGCGATCTCTTTATTAGGCGCTAAGGGCAAAAAGGAGGAAAAGCTGAACTACAGAACGGCATTTGCCTATCTGATAACGGGCCTGCTCTTTTACTTTATCTCGGGCCTTTCCCTCCGGCTTGCCGCTGCCCCGGCAGAAATAGCGGCTATTTATATTACCCTGTTGGCTACCGGCTATCTCCTGATCTTATCCGGTGGCACCCTGCTTTCCAGGATCATTAAAGAGGGCCTGAAGGATGATATTTTCAACGAGGACAACGAAACCTTTCCCCAGGAAACCAGGCTGATCACCAATGAATATTCGGTTAATATGCCGACAAAATTCCGGCATAAGGGCAAAATTCAGGATGGATTTTTGAATGTGATCTCGCCCCAAAGAGGCGTGATCTGTCAGGGTTCAGCCGGTGCGGGCAAGACAGCGTACTTCCTCAGACACGTCATAACGCAAAGTTTGGGTAAACAAAAACCCTTCAGCGCACTGATTTATGACTTCAAGTTCCCGGACCTTTCCATCATTGCTTACAACCATTGGCTGAGGAATAAACATAAATACGGTGTCAAATCGGATTGCATCTTTATCAATTTCGACGACCTCTCCCGCTCCCACCGCCTTAATGTTTTTGACCCTTTGGGTATGGGCGATATTACTGATGCTTCCGAATCGGCAAGGACGATCCTGTTGGGTTTAAATCGTACGTGGCAGACGCGCCAAGGGGATTTTTTCGTAGAAAGTGCCATCAATTTTGTTACTGCCGTGATCTGGTTCTTGCGCAAATACGATGAGGGCCGGTATTGTACCTTACCTCATGCCATAGAGCTGATCCAGCAGGATTACGATAGCCTGTTTACGATTCTGCAAACGGAAAATGAGATACTGACCTTAATTAATCCCTTCCTGAATGCCTACCTGGGCAACGCGATAGAGCAATTGGAGGGCCAGATCGCCAGCGCCAAAATTGCCTTGGCCCGGCTTGCTTCCCCGCAGTTGTATTTCATTTTATCCGGTAACGATTTCAGCCTTGACATTAATAATCCGGACCATCCGAAGGTGCTTTGCATGGGCAACAACCCGCAAAAGATCATGACCTATGGCGCTGTGCTTTCCTTGTACGGCAACCGTATCTTAAAGATCATTAACCAGAAGCATAAGGCCAAATGCGCCCTGGTCCTGGACGAATGGCCTACCTTGACCCTGGATTTAAATATGGTGGTCAGCACCGGCAGACAGAATAAAATCTGCACTTATATAGGGCTTCAGGAAGTGGCGCAGGTAAGAAAGGAATATGGCAAAGAGAGCGCCGATGTGATTACCAATATGGTTGGAAATATCATTAGCGGACAGGTTTCCGGTGACAGCGCCCGGCAGCTCAGTGAACGGATCGGTAAGATCAACCAGGACAAGACAAGCCTGTCTATTAATAGTGGGGACACTTCGATTTCCAAAAGCAAACAACTGGATTTTGCGGTACCGGCTTCCAAAATAGCTTCTTTATCCAGTGGCGAATTTGCCGGTATGATTTCCGATACACCGGACCAGCCTATCGCGCTAAAGGCTTTTCATTGCCGGATTCAGAATGATTTTGATGCGATCAACCGGGAAGAAAAAGCCTACAAACCGATACCGGTGATCCGGCAGGTCGATAATGCAATGGTACAGCGAAACTATTTACAGATCAAAAGTGACGTGGAGGATTTGGTAGAATCGGAGCATCACAGGATGTTGAATAATCCCGCGCTGCAACACCTGATCATTAAAAAACGTGCTTAAAGGATAAGGGGAAATGATGATCATTTCCCCTTATTTATTTCTTCAATTGATCTTTTAGCATTTCAATCTGCTCCGATTTAACCTCCAGCATTTCTTGAAGCAATTTATATTTTTCCTTTTCGGCTTGCAGTAACCGTTCTGAAAGCTCTATTATTTTTTCGATTGGATTGGCGTTGTATTGAAAAATGGCCTGGGCGTTATCATTCATTGTATTAATCTGAAATATAGCTTGCTCTTCACTTAGCGTTTCAACGGCCTCAACCGTTACGCCCAATGCCTCCGCTACTTTCTTCAATTTATCTTCGTCTAAGGTTTGCGCCTGCTCCAGTAAGCCAACCCCTTGCCTGGAAATTTCCAGCTTATCGGCTAGTTCCTGCTGGCTAAGTCCTTTTATTTTTCTTAAGCGCCTTATGTTACTGCCGACAGGATAAACTTTTGGTAGATCAGCACTCATAAATCATAATTTAATGTTAATGTTGATTGGCAAAAGGCCATTTTCATCTGCATAATTTGCCATACGACAGCAGAAAAGCAGAGGGAATAATTCAGAATAAAAGGCAAATGTAAGACAATACAATGATTACACGCTCTCACTCCCATTCATATTTTCATTAGCATAAAATGCATATCCTTTGGCAGAATGCACCCCCGAAATCGTTCAGGTTTTTATCTGTTGTTTGTATCGAGTTACCGTTACACTTTTGCCCTCGATAAGGGGTTTTTACAACAGGATTCGTGCTTGATTAGGGTTGAAAACTTCCTTTGGAGTTTATGATAATTCCCTCTTTGAAATCGCTTAATAGTTAGGTTCGGTTTGTACAACTGGATCGGCTTGGTTAAAATCTGAAGTATTTCTTTTAGTGCTTCAGATAGACCTGGTTAGTCTTAGCCGGGTAACTTTATCTAAGAGATATTGACTTGTTACCATAAGGGGTGGTTTTAGCGTGGGGTGGGAAACTCTCCTTCTTCATTGAGGGAGGGTTCCTTTAATATTTGCTTTGAGCGGTTCAGTTCGTGAGAATCCAAAAGTATTTGTTTGGTGCTTTGCAAAGAACCTGGTTATTCCTGGCCGGGTGATTTTTCAAAGCATACATTTCAACTTGATATTGGTTGGGTTAAAAAACCAGGTTTAAACCTGTAATTTTTTCAGGTTATTTTTCTGAATCTGTAATAAATTATGCTGGTAAATCCTTAGTGGGTGGTTGTTCTAAGGCAGCCATGTTTACATTTTTGGGTGATGGCAAATATTTAAGGCTCATTTATCATAGATAAAATTTTCATTCTTTTTACAAATCTTTGTGACGGTTATTTTGATTGCTTAATTCTGTTTCACCATTAGCATGTCTTGATTACAACGTCCATTATCGGCCGCTGATTTTAATGAAAACCCTATCCTGTTCTATCATGTTACGTTTCTTATTCTGCCTACCGCTTCTTTGCGGTGCGGGACGTAGTGCCGCACAGCAGGAAGCAGAAGAAAGCATCCAGTATGCGGAACAATACCTGGACGGCCGCACACAGGACCTGAATAAATACCTGGGCCGTTCCGGTAAAATACAACAACGTTTACTCCGGAAATTAAAACGCAAAGAAGACAAATACGCCCGGCAATTGGCGGTAAAAGATTCCGCTTTATATCGTGCATATACCCAACAAGGTTTGAGTTATGATTCCATAGCCACCCTTTCTAAAGATACCGCAAACCTGAACCGCCTGGCTAAAAAGAAGAACACTTTGGTGGATAGTCTCAAAGGGGTACAAAGTTTTATCCAGAACCAAAGCAGCAAATTAAACGGTGCCGCTGCACTGGCCGGTAAAGCGGGGATCAGTACCGATGAACTGAACCAACTGCAACAAAAATTAAACGTGCAGCAAAGTATAGATGAGCTGATCCAGCAACGGACCCGCAACCTGGAAGGGCTTGCTGGCGGGCAAAATATAGGCGGCCTGCAAAACATACAGAAGAATGTTTTCTATGCCCAAGAGAAGATAAAAGCCTGGAAAAAGGTAGCCGATGATCCCGATGAGACGGAGCAAAAGGCGCTCGAATTTCTCCAGGGCACAGAAGGTTTTGACGGTTACCTGAAAGGAAATAAAGATGCCTTTGGGGGCCTGGGCAACCAGGCTTCAGCCGAAGACCTGCAACGGATGGGCTTCCAGACCAAGAGCCAGGTCAATCAATTACTGGCCGATAAATTAGGCAATAACCTTGGAGCGGTACAACAGCAAATGGCCGCCCAGGTGCAGGACTACAGCGAAAAACTCAGTAGTATTACCGGTAAAGTAAAAGAAGCCCAAAGCAGTTTGAGCGAAGCCAAACAAACCCTTAGTGAAGCCAAAGGCGCCAAAGAACAACTGAAGCACATACAAAAACCGGCTTTTAAAAAGAATCCAGAACGTGGAAAACCTTTCTGGCAGAGGTTATCGCCCTCCTATAACTTCCAGACGAACCGGGCAACAACTGATGGCCTTCGTCCGGCCATGCTGGAGCTGGCGGCGGCTATTGCCTTTAAACATACACCAAGACTCAGTTATGGTATCGGCCTGGGATTAAGCACCGGCCTGGGCCAGAATTGGCAACATATCCGGTTGAGTTATGAAGGCATCAGCACCCGTGTTTTTGCCGATTGGAAATGGCAATATGGCTTTAGCCTGCAAGCTGGTTACGAACGGATTTTCCGTCCTGCAAACAGGACTTATTTACCGGAACAGCAATCAAACAATCCTGGAACAGCCCCAGTGAAAACGGAGAACATCTTTAAAGAAGCCTTTGGCGGCCAGCAGCAGGCGGCCTATATCGGGATCATGAAACGGTACAAGATCAGCAGCAAATGGAACGGTACATTTCTGTTGGGTTATAATTTCCTCTGGCAGCACGAAGGATTAAGGTCTCCTTTTCTGTTACGGTTCGGGGCTACGAAATAGAAAAACAATAAGTGCTACGCCAAATGTTGGCGGAGCCGGAATATACTTTTACAAAATACTACAAACAAGTAAACACACAATCAGCATGAAACAAAAATTGCTATTCCCTCTAATTGCGGCAGTGATATTGCTGCTCGGGGGATTGCCTGGTTATAGCCAGGAAAAACAGCCCCTGGCCGGGGCTACACCGGACAGCAAAATGATCGGGGCTTCCGGATCGGACAACAGCGGTTTGAGTGGTCTTTACAGCCCCAATCTTTTCGACGGCAGCGCCAATATCAATATCCCCATCTACCAATATAATACGGATGCCGGACCAATGGGTATTTCTCTAAGTACCAATACCAAAGGCGTGAAGGTCGATGAGGTGGCATCGAATGTGGGGCTGCATGTCTCGCTTAATGCAGAATTTTCAATCCAAAGAATTGTCAGGGGATTGCCTGATGAGCTAAGCCATATTTACTGGGATACCGTATGGACGACCGGTGTGGAGAAATACAACAAATTCCGCGGCCGATTGGCCGGCTCCTTTGACAACAGCACCGATGCCAATGATCCCATGATCTTCAGGGATGGCGAGAGTGACGATTTTGTTGTTTCGGCAGGTGGCCTGAACTTTACCTTTAATATCGGAACCGGCAGGGCCATCTATACCAATCCCAACCGGAACTATACCGTTGCCATCCAATCTTCCGGCCAGGACTATGCTACCGTGGTACAGCAAACCGGAGCGATCCCTGATCCAAGGACCCTGGAGTTCCTGATCACCGACCTGCAAGGCAACCAGTACCATTTTAAAAGAGGGGATTATACCACTACTGCCCTTTACGCCGACATGAGCGGCAATACCAACCAGGGGGATCTGGGCCTTTATAATTATATCAGCAAATGGGTGGCGGATTATGTACTACTGGCCAATGGACAACAGATCAATTATGACTATTATAGTAATGAAAACAATCCTTCGCCCATCGCTGCTTACAAAGCCTATGCGGCGAAAACAGCCGGTACGCCGGAGCCTCCGGGCGGCAGCATTGTCCGGCAGGGACAATACGTTTCCCTGATCAAAAGTATCCAGTATCCCAATGGCGTGACTGCCCGCTTTGTGTACGATACCACCAATGGCCGTTGCGATTATGGCTACGATTATTCCCCTTCCAGCATGGCGCTGCGCGAGATCCGTATCCAATCGGGAAACAACGCAACCCGTTACCAGATGGTGCAGTCCTATACCGTAGTCAAAACCGGCAATAATACCACTATAGGCGAAATCCCTTACGGTTCCCCCTGCGTTTCCATCAATGATGTACAACCCAACCGCTCCCATCGCCTTCGGCTCAAAGGCATCAATATGCTCAGTGCCGATAATTCAATTTCCGAAGTCTTATATACTTTCCAATATGACCCTATGGAATTACCCCTCCGTTTCAGCGGCAGCCAGGATTATTTTGGTTATTACAATGGCAAAACGCCGGTGCCTTATAGCAATATGCCTGCCGATGCCGATCTGAGCATACCCTACCATACCACCGGCAGTACCAGCTTTGGCGTGGACCGCAGTGCCGATTTCAACAAAATGAGAGCAGGTGTCCTGACCGACATCAGTAATGGTTATGGCGGTACCCTCAGTTTTAAGTATGAGCCGCATGTGACGACTTCACCACCGATTACCACCCCAACCAGTGATTACTTCAAGGGTGGCGGGCAGGATGACGGTTTACGGCTCCTGCGCGTTATCGAATCCGAACAGTATCACCAGGGTAATTTCAGGAATACAACGTTTGCCTACTTCGACGGGATACGCTTTATGGACGGGGGTTATTTTCATTATCCGCTGGATATAAATGATGCCAACAATATCGCCTCCGGCTCCGGTATCCTGACCGGTAATTTCATGACCCCGCACCACCTGGTAGCGGGTTCCAATCATGGTTATTCCAGGGTAGTGATGACGGTAAGCAATGAAAACAGCCAGATGTTATCCAAAAAGGAGATCAGGTTTACCAATATTTCCGATAGCCTTTCAGGTTATGTGGCCCGTTATACCCGTGTGGGTGGCGGCAAACATTTTTACGAGTTTCCCTATACGGACAAACAATATCTTCGGGAATACGAGATGGGCCTCCCGATCGAGGTTAAGGAGTACGACCAGTACGGCAATATCCTGCAACGTACCGTTAATGAATACGCCTTTAGCATCGATACCGCCACTGCGGTAATTAAACAGGTACAAGGCCTGAAAGCTACCTATGTCAAAGACTGGAGCCTGCCCAGTTATAACGGCAATAGTTCCGGGGCTATTTTCATCGCCCCCAAACGGGCGGTCACCGATCCCTACAAACCTTTTACCGGTGAGGCGCAACTCAAAAGGACCGTCACATATAAATACCAAAGCGACAACAGCTTTGTGACGGATGAGGTCCGTTATGAATATGATGATTATAAAAACCTGAAAGCGACTACCACCTTCAACAGTTCCGGAGAAGAAACCAAAATGATCAATTTCTATAATTATGATCTGGCGACTGTCTTTAACATTGGTGGGACGCCTATCGCATTCAGCCCCCTGGATGGTCAGCAACGCCTTGTCGGTTCCCAACGCTGGAAGCGTTTACCCAATACCACAGGTGACTTGCGGCAGAACGGGGTTTTACTGGATGCCTATTTTACGGGTTATGGCGTACCCGGTAGCGCCAACCCTGCTGCCAAGGTCTGGACCCGCAATAGCTACCAGTTCCGTAGCCTTGATCCCATTACCTATAGCCAGTACGTGGGCAGCGGCACTTATAACAATGACGGCAAAAAAGCCTGGGGTGTATTTAACAGCAAAGATGACATTCCTTATTTCAATCGGGGCAGCGAGGTTAGCCAGTTTGATGCCAAAGGCAACCCCCAGGAAAGCTACCTGCCGGAATCGGATTTATATAAAGTGATGCTCTGGGATGCCGTTACAGGTCAAAAACTCGCGGAGGCGGTGAATTGTCGCTTTAATGAAATTGCCTGCTCGGGTTTTGAATCCAGCACAAAGGGGAACTGGAACTATAATGCAGCAGATTTATCCACTGGTAATGGACTGAATGGCAGTACTGCCTTGAAAGCCTTAAATACGAATACTTCCCCCATTTCGGCAAGTGGTTTAACCACAGGTAAAGAATATACCCTGACTTTCTGGTGCAAAGGCGGCACCCCGGCATTATCCGGTGGCGGCCTGGGCAGTATTCCACTTTCCATTCTGCACAGTCCGGGCAATGGCTGGACCTTTTACCAGGCCCGCTTTACGCCGGTAAATACTGCTGCCGTAGGCCTCATACAGACCGGAGCGCCTGCTTCCCCCTTTACCTATTATATAGATGATATCAGGCTCAGCCCTACTTCGGCAGCCCTGCAGAGCTGGACCTATGCACCGCTTTGGGGCATCAGTTCCCAGACCGATGCTACCGGCCGCATCTCCTTTTCTGAATATGATGCCTTGGGAAGACAAACGCTGACAAGGGACGAAGACGGCCATATCCTTTCCAAAACCCAGTATACCGTACAAGGCGGACAATAAATACTATCACCTAAAAATCTCCTGTGCCTCCTGCACAGACCTCATAGATATGAAACCTAAATTTCTTTCCCTAAAAATAATCCTGCTTACGTTTTGCAGCGGAGTACTGCTGCCAGCCAGTGCGCAGAACGTTCCCGACCTGACAACGACAGCCCCTACAGGTAACGCGACGGCCATTACACCACCGCCACCGGTATCGGTCAACAACGCTCAGTTGTTCAATTATATGCGTTCTTTTGTGCCCAAGGTACCGATTGACGATCCCAATACCCTGACCACGGTGAGCGGTCCTGCAACAGTACAAGTCAGTACCGTTTACAAAGACGGCTTTAACCGGGATATGCAGGCGGTCCAGCATAATTTCACACCCGGCAAAAGCCTTGTTATGCCGGTAGATACCCGTTTTCAACAGGATCAATATAGTTTCCTGCCCTACAGTACGCCGGGTTTTCTCTTCAGGGAGGATGCCTTTACCGAGCAGCGGAATTATTACAACAACCTGTACCCCGGTGAAGGGGGGATTTCCTATAGTTATACCCATAACAGTTCCACCAGCGCACAACGTTCGGATATCAACTATGCCCCCGGTAAAAGCCAGGCAGGCCAGGGCCGTGGTACAGAGCGGGTACGTGTCAGTAATACAGCCAACCAGGTAAGAAAATGGAGTCTCAATGTTTCGACAGGCCTTCCCGAAAGTAGCGGTTATTATGATGCGGGACAGCTTTTTGTGGAAGTTACCACTGCACCAGATTTCAGTCCGATTGACGCCCAACTGAACCCTCTGACCAGGACCTATAAAGATAAAGAGGGCAATATTATTATGCAGCAGCTATCCGATAGTTTTTATACGATTACAAACCCTGGACTGACGGCACAATATACTTTTGCCACTACCTTGTATATCTATGACCGCATGGGCCGCTTACGATATACCATTCCGCCCAAAGCAGCAGAACTGGCCGTAAGCGGAACTATCAGTCAAATCGTATTGGATGAACTTTGTTTCCAATACCGCTATGATGAAAAGGGAAGAAAAGTAGAACAGAAGATGCCGGGTAAGGGCGTCGAATATTATGTGTATGATAAAAGAGATCGGGTAGTTTTTTACCAGGACAGTTTGATGCGGTTTCAGCATAAATGGGCCTTTTCCTTCTATGATGCCTTAAACAGGCCTACAATTACCGGCTTTGGTGAATGGAACGTAAGCCGGGAGGTTTTTGTAGGGTACATGGAAGGCAACAGTACGTTTCCCTCCAACCATTGGCTTTATTATGCCAAGAATTATGATCTCATGAATGCCTACCCGGACACTTTACCTTATTGCGATATTCTTACCTATACCTATTACGATGATTATCACCTTACCGACCCCAATGATGCGCTTTGGGGTACCTACAATAGTATCCTGCAGTTTACTACGGAACTACAGTCGGTAACCGGTTCCCTGACCCCGGTCCGTAATGACCGGACCAAGGGGATGGCGACAGGTACGAAGGTAAGGATCTTACCTTCCGCCAGTGCCGATGCATCAAAACTGGGCGACTGGCGCAGTACTGTGATCTATTATGATGATAAAGGCCGGGCGATCTATACTGTCAGCCGGGATCTGTACCAGGGTAATGTGATCCATGCTTCGTATAGCGGTAGCCAATATAGTTTTTCCGGTCAGTTGCTGGCCAGCAAAAAAGTGCAGGACAATTATAAAACTGTTGATGTCGACAAGCGGCATGTAGAGCTGATCAAAAACCAATACGCCGATGGCGGTACCGGCAGGCTGCTCTCCACTTCCCATAAAATGGATACTTATCCCTGGGCCATATTGGCCAGTTATACCTATGATGACCTGGGCCGGGTGAGCCGGAAATCATTAGGCAATAACGGTGAGGTGCAGGATTTTAGTTATACGATCCGGGGCCAGGTTAGCGGCATTAATGCCCTTTACGCTGAGACGGCTAACAAACAAGGCCTCAGCCGCAGCTTCGGGGAGTCCATCAAATACGATTATGGTTTTGTCAATCCCCGTTACGATGGTAAGATCGCCGGTATGGTGTGGCGGGGTTCTAACAGGACCAATGCTTACGGTTACAGTTATGACCTCAGCGGCAGGCTAAAACAGGCAGAGTTCCGTACGGCAGGCCTTAGTTATGTGGGTTATGTGGTTACCGACTGGACCAAACAAAACCTGGACTATACCGTTTCCAACCTTTATTACGATAAGAACGGTAACATTAAAGGGATGAAACAACGCGGGGTCAAACCCGGTACCGGTCCGGTAGATATGGATATCCTGGGGTATACTTATAAAAACAGTGATCAGAGCAACCAGCTCGATGCCGTAAGCGATGGCGGAGTGACCGATTATGGTGCAGGAGACTTTAAGGATGGCCATACCGGAGCCGGGGATTATACCTACGACGGTAACGGCAACCTGAGTACCGATGCCAACAAAGGCATAAGTTCTGTACAATATAATCCTTTCAATAAACCGGTAAAGGTGAACATGAGCGGCGGCCGTTCCCTGGAATACAGCTATGATGCCGCCGGTAATAAATTGCAGGAAATGATGATCGACCCGGCCATGCCCGTTAAAAAGACCGATTACCTGGGCAATTTTGTCTACCGTAACGATAGCCTGCAATATGCCCTTACTTCTGAAGGCCGTACGGCTTTTAATCCTCAATCGGCCAATCCGGTCAAGGAAGAGTATTTTGTCAAAGATCACCTGGGGAATGTACGCAGTACCGTTGATGTGGTTACTTACGCCACCAATAAATACCTGGCCACTTACGAAATAGCCAGCGCCAACCTCGAAGGATTGCTTTTCGATAAAGTAGCAGAGATCAGGGACGATAAACCGGGCAGTACCGATCCCGGCGATACCAAAGCCGGAAGGCTTAATGGCGGAGAGCCAGGTCGGCAGATCGGTACCTCCCTATTGGTCAAAGTGATGGCCGGCGACCGCGTGGATATGAATGTCAACAACTTTTATGAGGGATATGATGACCGGCAAGACCATCCGGTGAATAGAGAAGATATGCTGGCTGCTTTGGTCAGCACCCTTACCGGTGGCGCCGGTGGCCTGGGCGGCAGTGAGAGTCATGATACCAAAATGGTGGATAGGCTTTTTACCCCTGGGAATTATGCCGCACTCGATAACCTTATTAATGAGCAGAACACCGATCCCTCCCGTCCCAAAGCATACCTGAACTATGTGCTCTTTGATGAGACCATGAAGATCGTACCGGAGATGAGTGGTGCTTACCAGGCCAATAGTAACGGCAGTTGGGAAGCTATCGGCAGCCAGGGGGCCAGGATCATACCTGCCAATGGTTATCTTGCCGTATATTTGACCAACAGAAGCAATCTGGTTGCTACTTGTTTGTCTTGTAGCAATGTGTTCTTTGATAAACTGAATGTAGAGATCAGTAAAGGCAATTTGCTGGAGGAAAACCATTATTATCCGCATGGGCTGCCGATCGTAGGCCTGGGTAGTACAGCCGATGGTTTTAAGGAAAACAGGAGGAAATACCAAAGCAACGAATACATCAAAGATCTTAACCTGAACTGGATGGATTTTAATGCCCGGCAATATGATCCGCAGATCGGAAGATTTTTGAATATTGACCCCTTGGCTGATGACAAAGGCCAGCAGGTATGGTCGCCATATGCCGCGATGGGGAATGCACCGGAGAGTACGATTGACCCCAATGGGACAGTTGCCACAACGGACAGATTGCGTAGTATGTTTATCTTAGACCCTCTGGGGGCTGCTGGTGCGTTTTTAACTATAAGAAATTTTTTGGGCGGAAACTGGAAAGACCAGCAAGTAAAGCTGAATGAACATGCGAAGTTTAGTGAAGCACAAATTAACGCAATTGTATATGCGGTGTTGGGTATAGTTATGCAAACTACAGGAACTAAACCTATTATTATCCAAGGTGGCTTTGCATGTAATTTTGGAGGTGGTGGTGGAGGCGGAGACGGTTCCAACAATCCTGTCACATTGCTTAATTATTCACCATATTATGGAGTGGATCATAGAAATGGTATGAATTTAAGGCTAATCTACAAAATGGATGTTTCTTCATACCCGAAAACTGGCTGGATTCAAAATATAATTACAAGTAGACCAAATGAAGGGCAACCTAGGGAACAACCATATAATGATTATGATAGAAGTCAAAGTGATGCTAATCCTCCATTTTATCACAGCAAAAGTGACGAATTTACTGTAAAGCAACAAGATCACAACTTTGAAGGTAAATATTTTGCAGACATGCCGGGCAGATATGAAAATGACAAGAACTATTACTGGATGGGCGAACTTAGTCTTGTTGGTTTGAAACAAGGAAAATGGCAAAACATATATACCTTTCGATACGGTTTTATAAATTTTGAAGGGATAATTATTCCACTACCGTTTATGCCAATAAAATTTACAACACCATATCAGCAATCACTAATTGATTCAGCTAAAAAATAATATTATGAAAATTATCAAACCTGCCATAATATATTTCCTGTCTCTTATACACATCT
>NZ_JAELTV010000549.1 GCF_016429005.1 Pedobacter sp. ASV19 | reverse complement strand
CCCCCCCCCCCCCCCCCCCCCCCCCCCCCCCCCCCCCCCCCCCCCCCCCCCCCCCCCCCCCCCCCCCCTCTTTTACTCACCCGGCGACCCCCGATATCTACACCGGCTAACGTTCGTCGGCAGCGTCAGATGTGTATAAGAGACAGTACATATACCGCAGGCCACCTCAAGGCTCAATAACTTAACCTATGAATATAAGTCAGAAACCTCGCTGATCGGCGAATTAATGGAAGATGCGGAAATTTCTACAGCGATAGGACATTCCAGACAAGAAAAAAGAGAGGACCTGGGCTTACTCATTTCAGATCTTCATACTATGCTTATTGTAGATGATAACCAGGAGATTATCGATTATATTAAGCATATTTTTAAAAATAAGTTTAAAATTTATGAAGCCAACAATGGAAATGTTGGACTTTCCATTGCACAAAAATTTATGCCAGACATCATTATCTCTGATGTGAATATGGATGGTTTAAATGGAATAGAACTTTGCAGAAGTATTAAGAACAACAGTACGTTGAACCACATTCCTGTAATCCTGCTTACTGCAAATCCAGAACTTGCGAGTGAATTGGCAGGAATAGAGGTGGGGGCCTACGACTATGTGAGTAAGCCGTTTGATAAAGAGGTTTTTATTGCAAAAATAAATGGAGTGATTAAAGATAGAAAAGACTTGCAAAACTACTTTTATAAAGAAATTACATTAAAGGCTGATTCGCTTAAGATCTCTGAACAAGACAGTTTATTTCTTCAAAAATGTATCACTATTATCGAAGATAATTTAACTGGGACTGAATTTAACGTAAAGATACTTGCACATGGTCTAAGCATGAGTCATCCCAGCTTGTATAAAAAAATAAAACAGGCGTCTGGGATGTCGATTAGTGGATTTGTTCGCTTTATTCGATTGCGTAAGGCAGCAGAACTGCTGATTAATACAAGTTTGAATATTAATGAAGTATCGATACGGGTAGGACTCAATGATCTTAAATACTTTAGAGAACAGTTTCAAAAGCAATTTAAACTTACACCATCAGAATTTATGAAACAACACCGAAAAACATTTCAAAAGCACCATAACCTCAATTATAGTACTTCAGTAGGTGTTTAAATAGAATTTACCCCCTTATAAAATACGAATTCACCCCCTGAAGGCTCTGGTCAGGCTTACTAAATTAGCTCACTTTTAAAACCCAAACTAAACCAAATCAAAACCAAATAATTTAATTGATATGAAAAGAGAATTATTTACGACCGGGAGTTGTTTATTCAAGACGTTCTTGATTTTATTCCTCATGATCAGTAATTATAGTGCTTTCTCACAAACACTTTATAATGAATTCCATCCAGGGAAGATGTGGAAAGATGATAAAGGGATACATATTAATGCACATGGCGGTGGCATCCTGTTTCATAAAGGAACCTATTATTGGTTTGGCGAACATAAAGTGGCCGGTGAACTTGGTAATACGGCACAAGTTGGGGTACACTGTTACGCCTCAAAAGATTTATACAACTGGAAAGATGAGGGCATTGCTTTGCCCGTTTCTGACGATCCGCAAAGCGATATTACCAAAGGTTGTGTACTGGAAAGACCTAAGGTGGTCTATAATAAAAAGACTAAGAAATTTGTAATGTGGTTTCACCTGGAATTAAAAGATAAAGGTTATTCCGCTGCACGCGCTGGTGTGGCGGTAGCAGACCATATTACTGGACCTTACACTTTTATTGAAAGCTATAGGCCAAATCCGGGCGCTATGCCTTACTATGCATCAGGTACTCCGGACAGTTTGAAAGTCAACTGTGAGCATCCAGGAAATTTCAGCGATAAATTTTTCTGTAGGGACCTTCCCGGAGGCCAGATGGCAAGAGACATGACCGTCTTTGTCGATGACGATGGAAAGGCTTACCATATCTTTTCTTCCGAAGAGAATTATACACTTGATATTGCAGAACTCAATGCGGATTACACTGGGCATACCGGAAAATTTATACGTGTATATGTAGGCTTTCAAACCGAAGCACCAGCTTTGTTTAAAAGGAAAGGAAAATACTATATGATCGGTTCCGGTTGTACTGGATGGGCACCTAACCCTGCCCGCTGGTTTATTTCAGATGCTATAATGGGAAAATGGGAATACAAAGGTAATCCATGTATAGGCGAAGGGAGTAAACTTACTTATGGAGGGCAAAGTACTCATGTTCTTCCGGTACAAGGGAAAAAAGATTGCTTCATCTTTATGGCTGATAAGTGGGTCCCTAAAGATGCCATTGACGGGCGTTATTTGTGGCTGCCCATTCAGTTTAAAGGCTGTCTCTTATACACATCTGACGCTGCCGACGAACGTAAAAAAAGGGGTGTGGGGGGGGGGGGGGGGGGGGGGGGGGGGGGGGGGGGGGGGGGGGGGGGGGGGGGGGGGGGGGGGGGGGGGGGGGGGGGGGGGGGGGGGGGGGGGGGGGGGGGGGGGGGGGGGGG
>NZ_JAELTV010000548.1 GCF_016429005.1 Pedobacter sp. ASV19 | reverse complement strand
CCCCCCCCCCCCCCCCCCCCCCCCCCCCCCCCCCCCCCCCCCCCCCCCCCCTTTTTAGATGTGTATAAGAGACAGGTGCTGACAATATGCACTTCACTAACAAATTGTAGTTCTTTGATCCCGGCGGTGATGTCGAGCAGGGGGGAGGTCTTGATGATGACCTGGTCTGATTTAGACAGGAGTAAATCCATATTCTCAATCACATTTGGTGTGCAGTCTTTAAGCATGAAAACTTTGCCTGACTGACTTCTTCTTGCGGGATCAATATAGATGGTGTTAAAATGGCCTGGATAGGCTTCCAGGTAAGCCAATCCATCACCTGCTACGCATTGGATATGATCGGCGCCAAGTGTTTTCACATTATGGGCTGTAATTTCTGAGAGCTCAGCATTAATCTCGCAGTGGACTACCTTTTCTGCTTTTTTCGAAAAGTAATAGCTGTCTACTCCAAATCCGCCGGTAAGATCGATTAAAGTGCCACCATCAATTAAACCAGCTTTATAGGCTGCAGTTATTTCTGAAGATGTTTGTTCTATAGATAGGGGTTCAGGATAATACACTTGCGCTGCGGCAAACCAGGTAGGCAGCTTTTTCTCTGCTTTCTTTTTGGAGCTGATCTGTATAGCCAGTTCTCTGGAAGACAGGTGTTCAAAAGGGCTTTTGGCCATAGCAAGCTGATGTACATCAGCTTGCAGATGGCTGCTGATATACGCCTGAACTTCCTGATGTAGAATGGACTTATTCAATGTTTGTTTTATCTTTCATTACAATCTGGCAGGTATGTCGGCTTTTGACCTCCAGAAGAATCTCTTTGTTTTCTGTTACCCTGTCTATCGTACCTTGATTATAATAACGAATGGTGACCAATTCCAGTCCTGTATTGTATTTAACTTTATAGTGTTCTGATAATTCTTTGATCAGCTGTTCTATTTTTTGTTCGTCCTGGTCTACACTTACCGAAAAGCTGATGGCAGAGTTCAGCATGGTATTGACCTTTACTTTATGCTTATGGAAGAGACTGAAGATATCACTGAGGTTTTCCTCAATGATAAAGGAGAAATCTTTCGGAAAGATAGAAATCAGGACCTGGTTGACTTTAAAGATGAAGGAGGGTACGGGCAGGGGTGCATTGAGGGCGGTGATTTCAGTGCCCGGACTTCCTGCATCAACAAAAGAACGGACATACAGAGGAATATTCCTGTTTTGCAGGGGTTTTATGGTTTTTGGATGGATCACTGTTGCTCCGTAATAGGTCAGTTCTATGGCATCGTGATAAGAAAGCTGTGGAATCCTCTCCGTTTCTGCAAACCATTTGGGGTCGGCATTGAGTACACCAGGTACGTCTTTCCATATGGTTAGGGCGGTGGCATTCAGACAGGCTGCAAAAATAGCGGCAGAGTAATCGGAGCCCTCACGTCCAAGAGTGGTTGTGAAATTTTCGCTGGTACTGCCAATAAAACCCTGGGTAACGACTACGGATTTCCCGAGCAGGGGCAAGAGGTGTTTCTGGATTTCGGCATCTGTTTTATTCCAGTCCACTTTACCTTCCCGATAGGTATTGTCTGTCTTAATATAGTTCCGTGCATCGGCCCAAACGGCATTGCATCCAGTTGAGTTTAAATAGGCGGTTACTATTTTTGTAGAAACCAGTTCTCCGATGGAAACAATTTGATCGTAAATATAATCTGGCGCGTCGCTGGCTTCTTCTTCGAGAAGCCATTCGATTTCAACAAAGGTGTTGGCAATGTCGTTGAATACGGGATTGCTATGATCGGTGAAGAGGTCGTTCAGAATGTGGTAATGATAGGCTTTTACTTCTTCCAGCAATTCATGAGCCTGTCCGTCGTTGAAGAGGTAGGATCTGGTCAGTGCTTCAAGTTTGTTGGTCATTTTGCCCATCGCAGATACCACGATGAGTAAGGGGCTGGCCGAAGTGTTGTTGATAATTCCGGCCATATTTTGTATGGATTTTGCATCACAAACAGATGCACCACCAAATTTATATACTTCCATATTTTATTTTAGTGCGGGTAGAACGGGATTGTGTTTCAGGATATCTTTGATTTGTTCAAACGGAACCAGCAGGTCGGTGGTACCGGCGGCATATGGTTTGATTTCATAGGGATTATACAGAAACTTCAATCCCTGGCCTGTTATGGTAAAATTGCGTGGCAGCGAAAAGGTATTCTTTTCGAAAAAGTAATTGTCGGCCAGGCTTTGTTTCGGAGTCAGTTTTTCGTTTTTTCTGAAGATTTTCTCCGCTGTTGCAGTTAATGCAGAAAGACTTCCTGGTTTGATCAGACTATCTAGCGTCTGTCTCTTATACACATCTGACGCTGCCGACGAACGTAAAAAAAATGTGTGGGTGGTGTGGGGGGGGGGGGGGGGGGGGGGGGGGGGGGGGGGGGGGGGGGGGGGGGGGGGGGGGGGGGGGGGGGGGG
>NZ_JAELTV010000547.1 GCF_016429005.1 Pedobacter sp. ASV19 | reverse complement strand
GAACAGAGAAGTTAAGCCCACCAGAGCCGATGGTACTGCGGTAACACGTGGGAGAGTAGGTCGGTGCCAAATCTTAAAGAAAGCCTGTAGTTAACACTGCAGGCTTTTCTTGTTTATAACCTTTTTTTGAATCTTCCTTCTCCTTTTTTTTGGGAAAAGTTATTGAAGAAGATTAAAAGAATTCCAGTTAAACGTGTTAGGAGATTATCCTGTTTTTCTTTAGATTTAACGATTATGCAGGCTGTTAAATGGCTGCCTGATTGTCAACCAAATCAATTATTATTCTAATGAGGAAAATACTGTTTATTGCCTTGATTTTTATGGGCCACCATCTCTTTGCCCAATCTTATACACCAAGCGCTACGAATCTGGAAGCCAGAAAGTGGTTTACTGATGCCAGGTTTGGCTTATTTATTCATTGGGGACCTTTTAGCATTCCTGGTAGCGGGGAGTGGGTTATGAATGAGCGTAAGATTACTGTTAAGAATTATTCGCGTCTGGAACAATTTTTTAATCCTATTGACTTTAATGCACAGGAATGGGTGGCTTTGGCTAAGAATTCTGGGATGAAATATATTACGCTTATTACAAGGCATCATGATGGTTTTAGTATGTGGGATACTAAGTACTCTGATTTTAACATCATGAATACACCTTATAAAAAAGATATTGTAAAAATGATAGCAGAGGAGTGCCATAAACAAGGTATCAAGTTATTCCTGTATTATTCTTTACTGGATTGGAGACGGGAAGACTACCCGCATGAAACCGGAAGAACAGGACAGTTTAGTGGCCGGACAGGGAAGGGGAATTATGCAAGCTATCTGCAGTTTATGAAGAATCAGCTGACTGAACTGCTGACCAATTATGGAGAGGTTTCAGGAATATGGTTTGACGGTCATTGGGACCAGACTGCACCTGAAGGAGAGAAGGACCGTTCTTCCAGAATTGACTGGAAATATGATGAAATTTATGGGTTGATCCATAAGCTGCAACCTCAATGTATGATTGGAAATAATCACCACCTGAGTCCTTTTCCTGGTGAAGATTTCCAGATGTTTGAAAGGGACCTTCCAGGAGAGAATAAATCCGGGCTGAGTTTTCAGGAGGCTTCACATCTGCCGCTGGAAGCATGTGAGACAATTAATGGTTCATGGGGTTTCAATTTAAGTGATACCACTTATAAAACACCAAAACAGCTGGTAGATTATCTGGTGCGTGCTGCCGCTCTGGGGGCTAATCTTTTACTCAATATTGGTCCAATGCCGAACGGAGATATTCAACCTGAATTTAAGGAGCGTTTACTGTTCATGGGAGCCTGGCTGAAAACTAATGGGGAAAGTATATATGGAACAACTGCTGGATATCTTAAACCAGCGGCCTGGGGCAGTTTGACTCAAAAAGGCAATAAAGTATATGTACATATTCTGTCTGCAGATGTAAAGAAAGTTGAGCTGCCAGATTTCCCTTTTAAGAAAATAAAAAAAGCGTATCTGCTGAAGGATCATTCTGCAGTTAAGGCTGTATTAAAAGATGCCAGGGTCACGATTTCGGCTGGTGCTGGAAACGGGGAACCTGACCGGATTGTTGTACTGGAAACAGGAAGCTAATTGATTTTATTGTTGTATGCCGTTTATAATATCGGCATGCAACATTTGTATACGGTCTGTGTCTTATATCTGGAATAACCACCAGGTAATTCTCAGATCAGCCAATGAAATTATTAAATAAACGACTCTTTATTATCCCCTTCCTCTTCAAGTTATTTGTTGTGCCTGCATTTGCCCAGCATAAAGCAGGTACGATTAAAGGTATTGTAGTGGATACCCTTTCAGGGAAGCCTTTAGACTTTATGACGGTTGCGTTAAAAAAAGACAATACCGTTTCTCACTCTGCAGTTACCGCAGCGGATGGTCATTTTAATTTCGACCCGGTAAAACCTGGGAGATATCAACTCGTTGTGGCGGCTATAGGATATACTTCGAAGCAAGTTCTGCTGGAAATGACTGCTGCCCGGCCCATGCTGGATTTGGGCAGTTTGCTCATGGTTCCATTAACGACGAGTTTAAAGGAAGTATCTGTTCAGGGGAGCCGGCCGGTCATTAAGCAGGAATCCGACCGGATCAGTTATGATATACAGGCAGATCCTGAAAGTAAAGGGCTTACCGTATTAGATATGATGCGCAAAGTGCCTATGTTGTCATTAGACGCAGATGATAATATTAAATTGAAAGGTAGCGGAAATTATAAGATCTTAATTAACGGGAAGCCATCTGGTATGGTAACGAGAAATCCTAAGGATGTATTGAGGAGTATGCCAGCCTCTTCTGTTCAGAAAATAGAAGTCATTACAACGCCTCCAGCTAAATACGACAGTGAAGGTCTGGCTGGTATTATTACTGTCTCTTATACACATCTAAAATGGGGGGGGGGGGGGGGGGGGGGGGGGGGGGGGGGGGGGGGGGGGGGGGGGGGG
>NZ_JAELTV010000546.1 GCF_016429005.1 Pedobacter sp. ASV19 | reverse complement strand
AGATGTGTATAAGAGACAGGGTATTTATCGTGATGCCAATCTGATTGTAACAGATAAGCTTCATATTACGAGTGAGTTGGCTCAGAACAGTACCAGCGCAAGCGGCGTTTTTGTAACCTATCCGCAAGTAAATGAGAAACGGTCACTCGTTCATGTGAAAACCGAAGTTGCCAATTCATATGCCATTCCAAAGGAGGGATATCTGCAAACCCTGCTTAAAGATGCAAACGGAAAAGTGGTGGCCCGCAGTAAAAGTAAATTTCATCTTGGGGCAAATAGAAATATGATGATGGATCAGGATCTGAATTTGATTAATCCTAATTTATGGTATCCGTATAGCCCTTATTTGTATTCATTGGAAAGTCAAGTATTATTTGAGGATGGAAACCTAGCAGATATTCGAACTGAAAAGATAGGTGTTCGCACCATTAAGTTTACCCGTGATGGAGGTTTCTTTATCAATGGAAAACATCTATACCTGGTGGGCGCCAATCGCCACGAAGCTTTTCCTAACATTGGCGACGCTGCGTCAAATTCAATGCAGGAACGAGACGTTATTGATATGAAAAAGGGAGGATACAATGCCGTTAGAGCTGCGCACTATCCGCAAGATCCAGCTTTTCTGGCTGCTTGTGATAAATACGGTTTGCTGGTTGTGGAATGTGTTCCGGGCTGGCAGATCTTCAATGAAAATCCCATCTTTTCCGATCGTCTCGAATCCGTTACGCGAAATATGATCAGAAGGGACCGGAACAGAGCTTCTATTGTATTATGGGAAACGGCACTGAATGAAACAAGCTATCCTTTGCAAGTTGTTAAACGTATTTTCGATGCAGCACATCAAGAGTATCCCGGAGATCAGCTCTATACAGCCGGAGATTATTTTAGCCATGAAGAAACCGAACCTTATTATGACGTTTTTTACAAACAAGTAAGCAAATTCCCCAAAGATGGTAATGTACTGAGTAATTATCTGGAAGATCAGATCGCTGTCAAGCCACTTTTGGCCAGAGAATGGGGAGATGGTGTTGGGGAGAAACCCAGGGTAAGCATGACCGAAAACGAGTATGAGCAGATGCGACAAGGACGTAGTCGTCTTACCCAATTGAATGGCGATGGATATTTTGACTGGTGTATGCTGGATGCCAACCCCCGGATGGGTGGACATTTTATGTGGAGTTACAACGACTATGCAAGAGGAGCTGAGGAAGAAACCATGTATTCAGGTGTAGTCGATGTGAACCGGTATCCAAAGTTTGCCTATTATATGATGCAAAGCATGCGCCCGAATGGAATTTCGCAAAAGGGACTGTATGAAGGACCGATGGTATTCGTTGCTTCCTTTAATTCGTCGGGCAAGTACAAATCATCAACTTCCGAGATTACGGTTTATTCAAATTGTGATGCCGTTGAGTTGTATAGAAATCATAAGCTGATTGGGAAGCAGACCCGTGCGGAGCGAGCAAAGTTATATCCTCATATCGTAGCTAAGGGAGGGAGTCCAAGTTTTGTGTTCAATGCCGGAAGTTTTGAACCTGGAGAATTGATGGCCATAGGTTATGTAAATGGAAAAAAGGTAGCGGAGCATGCCGTTCGTACGGCGGGTGAGGCTGATCACATTGAGATTGTTGTTCCCGATCAGCACATCACTCCTGTAGCAGATGGATCTGATATGATTCCGGTTTATTTTAAAATCTGCGATGCCAATGGTTCAGTTGTACACGATGCAAAATCTGAAATTTTCATTAAGGTGAAAGGCGAGGGAACATTGATTGGCGATGGTATCCCGAGAGTGGAAATCAATCCCCAGGCTGTAGAGGCAGGGATCGGATTCGCATTTATCAGAACATCCAAAAAAGCAGGAAAAATAGCAATCCAGGTTGAATCTAAGGGGATGAAAGCTGGCCAGTTGACCATAAACACTGTGCCTTACATAGGGATGAATTTGCCAGATGGGACACATGGAGAATTTAAAGGACAGGAAGAAGATGGAGCAATAGTGAAACCCACCAAATGGGACAAAGGCTTTCTTTCTAAACCTAAAGTGGAGATGAGCAGTGTTGCCACAACATCTTCTCATCCTGATTTTCCAGCAAAAAATTTATTGGATGGCAATGATTACAGCTGGTGGATTGCCAATCAGGATGAATATCCTCAAGTGGTTACATTGACGTTGAAAGAACCAACATCGGTGGTTGGAAGTCGGATAAGATTTCAAAAAGATAGCTCAAAGTATCGTCATAAGGTGGAGGTATCGTCAGATGGTCAAACCTGGGAACTTGTGTACGAAAAGGAATGTACGGGTTGGGACTTTAAACCCGTTCGTTTCAAGAAGACGATCAAGTATTTCAGAGTGTCGATACTGTCTCTTATACACATCTAAAAAAGGGGGGGGGGGGGGGGGGGGGGGGGGGGGGGGGGGGGGGGGGGGGGGGG
>NZ_JAELTV010000545.1 GCF_016429005.1 Pedobacter sp. ASV19 | reverse complement strand
CCCCCCCCCCCCCCCCCCCCCCCCCCCCCCCCCCCCCCCCCCCCCCCCCCCTTTTAGATGTGTATAAGAGACAGGGTTCATTATTTCATTGCCGAAGAACTCAAACATTGGAAAGCAAAGGCTTAACCGAAAGTATCTTGAAATATGAAACCATCATGTATAGCACATGATGGTTTCATAACCTTTAAAAATATATATTGATGAAAATTAACTTCTTCTCTTGCATATTATTCTTGATTGGCAGTTTTAACGGCTTTGCACAAAATCAACATCACACAGCAGATTCACTACTACGTCAAATGACCGATTCCATTACAAAACATCATTACGCAGGCATTCGCAGCCTGCTTATTGCAAAGAACAATCAAGTGGTCTATGAACAATATTTTGATGGTGTTGGTCCGGATTCTCTAAACGACTCCCGCTCATCCTTTAAGTCGGTTACCAGTTTACTAATTGGAATCGCCATCGACAAAGGATTTATTAAAGCTGTGGATCAGAAAATCTATACTTTTTTCCCGGAATACCCATTCTTAAAAACCGATCCTTATAAAAAACTCATGACCATTAAAAACCTGTTAGAAATGAAATCAGGAGTCGATTGTGAGGAATTCAACGGCACCAAAGATTGTGAAGAGGAAATGAGTTTAAGCAAGAATTGGGTTAAATATGCATTAGCACTACCCATGAAAAACAAGCCGGGCGAAGTTTGGTCCTATACCTCTATTGATCCAATGATTTTAGGTGGAGTAATCCGCAAAGCCACCCATATGTCTGTTCAGGATTTTGCAGATAAATATTTATTCAAACCACTTGGGATAACCAACTATAAATGGACCGTAGATCCAAGTGGAAATGGGATGACCGCCGGATCATTCTTCATCACATCCCTGGACATGATGAAAATTGGGCAATTGGTAAAGGATAAAGGACTTTGGACCGGCAAGCAGATCGTTTCAAAAAAATGGATCAACCAGTCTACCCGTTGTGACATTGCCATCCCAGACTTCTCCAATATGAAATCCAGCAGAAGTAAAGTTGCTGCACCACAACCCACCTATTCTGGTTTTTACTGGTACAGGGAAAAAATAAAAACGAAAGATATGGAGGAAGATTTGCTCTTTGCAACAGGTAACGGCGGGCAATTTATTTTCATAGACCAAAGGCTAAACCTCACTGTCGTTTTCACCCAAAAAAATTATGGATCTTATAAAGGAAAACAGGCTTTTGAAATCTTAGCCAAATACATCTTACCTAATAATAGTTCAGAGACCCCCTGAAACAAAGTTATCCTATGGTATCGCAACGGCCATTGAACACCTCTTTGAGGTTAAAGATGTATAACTAAACCTGGCCAGCTATATATTCTTTTAAAAGATATTCGAAAGTATATTTAGGCTGATAGTGTAACATATCTTTAGCTTTATCAGATCGATACACCCTATCTATACTTTCAGGTAGTTTCCAGTCATTGCGTTGATATAAAGCAATAGCTGCCGGGTAATATTTCGCAATCACAGCTGCCGCATTATGCTTTAGTTCAATCAAGTCTTCTTGATGAAATGGTGATCCGCTGGAAACATTAAAAACCTCAAATTGCCCAAAATTACAATCCAGGGCTAATCTTAAAGCATCGGCTCCATCCCGTTCATCAAGACCGCGATAAAGCCGATGATTTAACATCAAATTATCTGGTTCTGGGAGAAAACGACCGACACGGTACACCGTCGCTTGTATATGCTCCTTTTCAAAAAACTCGCGGCACAATTCTTCGCATGTCTGCTTAGTGATATCATAAATATCTCTTGGCTGTATTACTAAATTTTCGTCTACCCAAACAGCTTGCTGGTCATTTACCAAAGACTTCCCGTAAATAGATGTAGTACTTGTGAACAAAAACTTGCCTACTCCATTAGCCACACATGCATCCAGAAGATTCAAAGTCCCATTGATATTCGTATTCACAAAATCTTCCCTCGCATACCTCAAATCCATATGCCTGCCATGCAAAGCTGCAGTATGTATAATTGCATCCATGCCTCGGGTAATTTCAAGCACCTGATCTTTATTCTTTACATCGGCAATAAGATCTGTTGTAGCACCATAGTCAAGATCTGCCCCAATAACCTCATGGCCAAAATCTCTTAATAGTCCAACCGTAATACGCCCTAATTTGCCGGATGAGCCAGTCACTAATATCCTCATGTCTATGCAAATATCATCATAAATACCCGGACATCATTACCGAATTTTAATTAGCGGGATTACAGACAGCCTCACAGAAATGTGGCGCTGTCTGTTTTTTCCTACCTTTGCACCACAATCAGTCTATCTCTAGCCGGATATGCCATTGCAAAGTTATTATGGGGGCCAATTTCTGATAAAATTGGCAAACCCAAAGTTACCCTATAGTTGTAGCAGAATATTTTAGAGAAAATAAAGGGCACTATTATTGCTGTCTCTTATACACATCTCCGAGCCCACGAG
>NZ_JAELTV010000544.1 GCF_016429005.1 Pedobacter sp. ASV19 | reverse complement strand
CCCCCCCCCCCCCCCCCCCCCCCCCCCCCCCCCCCCCCCCCCCCCCCCCCCCCCCCCCCCCCCCCCCCCCCCCCCCCCCCCCCCCCCCCCCCCCCCCCCCCCCCCCCCCCCCCCCCCCCTTTTCACTGCCCCGGCCACCACCGAGATCTACACCGGCTAACGTTCGTCGGCAGCGTCAGATGTGTATAAGAGACAGATGGTGGAGATATCTTAGGCAGATCTGTTACCTTAGCAAACCAGCTAAACAGGGACCTTGGTAAATTAGCAGAAGAAGTAGGCGAAAAAGTTAAGGCAATTGATAATGCAGTAACATCGTTCGACACTATACGGAACAGTGGCAGTCAGGTACTGGATAACTACCGCAGTGTTTGGAATGAATTTACAGCGCCGGGAATGAGCCTAAATAGAAGGACCATTTCCATGATTGTAAATATGAACCCGAGGGATATACAGGAACGCTTATCAATAACTCCATGTATTTCCAGAGTAAAACAGTTTGAAAATGACTTGGAAGGGCTTGGATTAAGGCTGCCGGTAACCAATATTTTTGAAGGCTTACTACCACCAAAACCAGAATGGACAACGGGTGTCGAAGACTACAGTAAATCATTATTAAGCAAGTTCCATTTTTCAGATATACTGTCAGATATCGGGGCAATGCGGCTTGATAAGTTGTTTCCAAATTTTAAAATGCTTGATTACTTACGAGATAATATTAAGGTAACACAGGGCTTTGATAAACAAAATTTATTTGCGTGGGTTAATGCAGAGATCAATTTTAAACTGGAAGCACCGCAACAAATATTGGCTATAGGCCCTATTATAGTTAATTTAAATAAAGGAAGCTTCATTGCCAAGGTGAGGATGGAGATGGATATTGAGGGCAATACTAAGAAAGAAAACACGGGCACGTTAGCAGGCGATTGGGAAACCATTATCGGCGGCATACCCATAATGGTGTTTAAAGAAGCTAAAGCTATTTTTGAAGGCGATAAGCTGACGTTTGACCTCGACCCAAGTCGGATGGAAATGCCTGGATTGCTAAAATTATTAACAGATGCCAGCAAAAATATCCCAAAAAGCGGTGGTGATGGCGCGGGAAATGAGACAAAAGATGTATTTAAAATAGGATTGCTGGAGATTAACGGCGAAGATCTGAATCCGGCGTTTCAAGGAAGAAAACTGCCTATCGGCGTTAGAGCAAGCCTCAATATACCGCCGATTAATATAGGTGGGGGTACTACATCCATGACTAATTTGTGTTTCGGTGGGCATTTTGCCTTGCAATTTTGGGATACCGAAAACAGGAAGTTTGATTTTATGACCGCCCTTGGTTTTTATCTTGGTAAAGAAGAAGCGCCATTTAATTTTACTGCATTCATTTTAGGCGGAGGTGGTTTTGTAAACAGCAACATCATTTTTAAACCACAGGAGGGCCTTACAGTCATTTTTATTATGAGCGTGCACGCCAGTGTTGGCTTTGCAATAACCTTGGGCTGGATGAATGGCAGCGTGCTCATATCACTGGGGCTGGAAGGAGAGTATCGCAAAATACCAACTGCCCCATCGCGAGTTTATGTAACAATTTTTGTACAGATAGTTGGAGTTGTAGATATTCTTGGGTTAGTAACTGTATACTTAAGATTAAGGCTGGCCGCCACCTATACTGGCGATCAGCTTATTGGTAAAGGTATGGTGGAGCTAAAAATAAAAATATGCTGGTGCCTAACCATATCCGTAAATAAATCTTACGAAAAAACTTTTGTAAATAATTCCAACTCCAAAAAAGCGCTACCTGCCTATGAAGCAAAAACAGAAGCGTTGAAAATTTCAAACACCTTAAGCTAAAATATGCTACAGTTACTTATAGATCCGTCAATGCTAACCGCTATGCCTACTAATGGCGATTGCGAGCTTACCATAAATATTGCTGGCTGTGCATGGCCGGTTGATGCGAGTACCAAAATACCAGATTTTAGAAACCGCGAATCAATGATGGAGTTTTTTTATCCATGGTATTGGCGTAAGCCAAAATGGATAGCTATAAACTGGCTGCAATGGGATGAGGGACAAAACATTTATTATGAGCTGAATGGCGATTTAAAGTTAGAAATATTTCACCAGGCCCATCCAGAATTTGAAGCAGACATGCGTGATATTGGCTTGCATTATCAGAATATATTAAATAATAAGCTGGTCAAAAACGAACCAGTTGGTAAACCTATTGAACTAAATGAAAATGAGATTAGATATGATCTATTAGGCAATCGCAATGTTCCGATAAAAATAGACCAAAGTTATACAAAACCTGGCCGGCCAGAAACAGGCTTTCTAACCATGTCATTAGCTAATTTTGCTCAAAAATTATCGCCCAATAATTTAGAATTACAGCTTGTTTTTTATGCAAAAGGCAATGCTATAACAGCCCCGGTCAATGCAACTCATTTTGTAGCCTATCCTTTAGGCGAAGATGAGAATGATAGATGGAGCAGTAAAGTAGGCGAAGAGCTTAATCAAACCGATGGAATGCTCGACG
>NZ_JAELTV010000543.1 GCF_016429005.1 Pedobacter sp. ASV19 | reverse complement strand
CATATTGCTGTTGCTCGGGATCGAATTCCGGATTTTTTATGGCTTCGAGAATTTCTTTTGGCGATGCGTCTGCAAGGATCATTTGAAGTCCTTTGTTCCTGGCTGATTTATTACTCATTGCCTGCACAAAAAAAGGAAATCGCGGTAGATATATCCAAATTTTATAAAGCTTACAAAAGGCATATCCGTATAGAGCAGATTGATAAAAGTGTATCCGTCTATATGGATGGTGAAAAAATTGCGGATTGCACGGTATCATTGATGGGCAGTCATTCGGGATATATAGGTTTTAGGTCACATAATGGGGGTGATGTTGAAATCAGTAATGTGACCATTAGTCCTGTAGGGTTATTAATTCCTAAGGAAGCAAAACCTTCTTCCATAAAACTGGCATCAGATCAAATGGAGGTTACTTTTTCAAGGGAATTCCCAACTGTATATGAGTATAAGATGAAGGATGGAAACACGAGAATATGGGGAACAAAAAGGATATTTAAGGGATTTAGGGTTAATGGGAATATATATGCGGCTACGACTAGGGTTTTTGCTGAGCCAAATAAGATACTCTATAAATCAGAAATACCAGAGATAAAAGTTGACCTCACTACTGAATTTACTGTGGAGCGTAACATGCTTAAAATGAATATCATCAGGATAGAAGAGCATGGAGGTTTCCGGGTAAAAACGCTAGCCTTTCCAAATCATGATATTGTTTCTATAAACAATAATGATAAAGGCGCAATGCTATCTATAGCTAATGATGTGCGTAGCGATAGTTTTATGTCATTGAATGACCGGCCTGTGGATACAGCTGCTGGCTATGCTGCGATTGCAATTCTCAATAATGATAAAATTGCTGTAACTATAGATAATAATTCTATTTACAACGCAAAACAAGTTTTGTACCACACAACGAATATTGGTAAAGAGCGCTTCAGCTCCATATTTAGCAATGAATGGATCTACAGAGGAATGAATAACGAAATTCTTCCTTTACCCGAAATGAAAGTGATCTTTACAGCGGATGCGAATGATGACCAGAAGGTAGATTGGCAGGACGCTGCTTATGTGTTGTCGAAAGTATATCCGGAACCCTATGGCGCAGATCTGATTAGAAATGCCTATGCAACGATTACGATGAATTTTGCAAGTGGTGGGCAATATCCTTTTTTAAGACAGTTGGATAATATTAAAAAATTTTACCTGGCTACGGATGGTTTTGCACAGATGCTGGAACTGAAGGGTTATCAGTCGGAAGGGCATGACAGTGCACATCCGGATTATGCAGGTCATTATAATAACCGGGCAGGTGGGCTTGCTGATTTACAATACCTAACAAAAAAAGCAAAATTATATCATGCACTTGTTGGTGTGCATATCAATCATAGCGAAGCCTATCCGGAAGCAAAAGCCTACAACAATGAAATGATAACGGACATACCGGGTTGGTCCTGGTTAGATCAGGCTTTTCTGATCAATAAAGAAGCGGATATCAAAAGTGGTGGTTTTGCAAACAGGTTGAATCAGATGAAACTGGATCTGCCTGATTTGGCTTTTGTTTATCTGGATACCTATCGCGAACAGAGATCGATAGCTCAATTTACGGCCAAAAGTTTTCATCAGAATGGATGGCCCATTTGGACAGAAGACCCGGAAGTTTTTTATAGAGAAGCGGTATGGACACACTATCCGCCGGATGCTAAGAGTTTGATCTCCCGCTTTGTTCAACACAAATTTCGCGATGGTTATGCGGCCCATCCATTGCTGTTGGGGGGGTACTCCCGTGGTGCCGAAATTGGATTTATGGGCTGGCAGAAAGGGAGGGATTTTAACGGCGTATTGCATAACTTTTTCACACAACAACTCCCTTACCGTTATTTGATGCATTTTGGGTTGAAAAAAATAGAGGAAGGCAAGGCGATATTTGAAGGGGGAGTACGGTCGGAAACTGTAAATGGTGTCAATAGATTAATTCAAAACGGGATTATGATTAAGGATGGTGAAAATATTTTCATCCCCTGGAATCCGGATACAAAAGAGAAAATTTATCACTACAATAAAAATGGAGGGAAATCCACCTGGACGCTACCTGAAAACTGGAAGAACACAGGGACAGTCAGTCTGTTTAAATTAACGGAGCATGGCAGGCAGTGGGTAGCTGATTTAGCCATAAACCCTAAACGGGAAATTGTGATTGATGCGATTGCAGATCAAGGCTATGTGGTTTATAAAGACAGGGTTAATGATACAGTGGATATAAACTGGGGAGAAGGCAGCTCAGTTTCAAATCCGGGATTTGATGGCGGTTTACAAGGCTGGAAAGTAACAGGAAACCAGGTGAAGGTTGTTAAAACTTCTTATGGACAAGATGTTTTACAAATGGGGGGCAAGGCGAGCGTGAGCCAGGATGTTGCACTTCAAAATGGAATCTGTCTCTTATACACATCTAAAAGGGGGGGGGGGGGGGGGGGGGGGGGGGGGGGGGGGGGGGGGGGGGGGGGGGG
>NZ_JAELTV010000542.1 GCF_016429005.1 Pedobacter sp. ASV19 | reverse complement strand
CCCCCCCCCCCCCGTGGGCTCGGAGATGTGTATAAGAGACAGGTATTGATCTCTTTAGCCCATAAACCCTGCAAATTTGGGGGTAAGAGTCCTACTCTGGTACTGCTGATGCTGAGATATCGCCCAAATTGGAAGAAAAGTGAAGCAAGAGCAGGATCACTACTATAGTTCTGGTAAAAGCCTTCTAACCTTTTAATTGTAGTAAGCCCGGAAGAAGGACCCTCACCTAAGTCAATACTCACTCTTTTAAACAGCTTGCTGAAGTTATGAATATGTTTGCTTTTTTCCAGTTCATAAGGTTTCTTTATAGCAGATGCTAAAAACTGTTTTGTCTTCTCCCTAAATGGAAAGTTTCTAAAACTGGTACCTGCAGAAATATAAATGATCACTTCAGTAGCCCCCTTAATCACCAATGTATCACTTTCCGCACGGATGGTACCACCTTTTAATTTTGCATTTACCCTGGCCAGATACTGCATTCCTTTTCCGTCAGTACCATTATCCAGCTGGCCGGACATTTGTAATTCTTGTCCTTCCGTTTTAACCGCATAACGCTCAGGCCTGTTCATTGTAATACGGCAATTCAACTGCCCGGGCTTATTTGCACTGAGTTTAACTATACTTACATCATCGTCAAAACTGGTAAAATATTCTCTTTTAAACTGAACACCATTGAGCATGAAACTACTGGTTGCTAATGCCTTATCCAATGCTAACTCTCTATGATATTGTTTCACTTGCGGTTGCCCGGACCCCACATTATTATAAACAAAATCAATTTCTAATGCCCCCATGGTCTGGTATTTACCCCATTGAGCTCCTCCGGATCCAGGCCCTTTACAAACGAAATCCCGGTTTACCAATGCCTGGGCTTCCTCATTTTTACCATCCAGAATAAGTTTTCTGATCTCCGGAAGACTTTTATAGGCGTCATAATTATTTGCATCCTGAGGGCTTCCAGACCAAAGAGTGATATCATTGAGTACGATCTTCTCTTTCGATATACCTCCGTCGGGTGTCATACCAAGCCGTCCGTTACCCAGTGGCAATGTTTCTTCCCACATGTTTGCAGGCTGATCAAACCATAATTTTAGTGGCTTTTGCTGGGCAATTACCGGAGTAAAGGATAGGTAACTCAGGCAAAATACAGTCAACATTTTTTTTGTCATTTGTGTGTTCTTAAGTATACAGGTAAAAGTCTGGGTATAAACAGGTAACCAACCTATAATATACCCAGACTTATTTATTTTGGTTATTTAGCGTAAAAATAAAGACGCTGATGTTTTAGAAAATGGACAAACCTTCAATAATAATGGACAATACTCTTATTGTTTGTTCCAGAAACGAATTTCGCTCATATTGCTGTAGTTACCATCTCCGGTTGTCACATGTTTAATCCGAATTCTGATATAGCGGATTGGCTTCCCATTGTTATCCAGATCGGCCGTAAATGCATTTTTTCCATCATCACCACGAACCACCTCTTTTAACAAAGTCCATCCCTTTGCTATAGATTCATCCTTCCAGCCCGAGTTTGTAGCGCGGAGACTCGTCGCCGCATTGGTAATATCATCAATTCCCCAGACTTCAAAATTATCCGGATTATTACAGCAGTCCCTTCCGGTTTCTTCAATTCTGGCTAAATTATTATATACTTTTCCAAGATCAAATGTAATGGTATGTGGCATTCCACTGCTTCCGTCACTATGAAAGATATTGGGGTAGCCCTGGGGTCCAACACTACCATCCCATAATTTACTAATACTGGTTCCCGACTCATATGTACCGGCATCGTTAGGCAAATGCACTTCCTTGAACAAAAGTCTGTCGCAAAGCACATAACTGTAGATTCTAGGAAATACGGAATACGCAGAAACGATAAAAGTATCCAATGACCCTCTTCCAGGAATATAAGACGAACGGTATTGGACATCAGTACCGAGCTTGTAATCACGCAAATAAATAGAACTACTGTCCGGTCTCAGGCTTTTTTCAACCACCGTACCAGCCACATTGGTATACTTAATAACGGTATTAATGTTGATGGTATCCGGAGGGTTAAAATTCAAAACCAATGATCCATTTGCATTTAGTGTATATGGATTATTTGCATCATATGGTCTGTTTAATAAGCCGCCCTGATATATTGGCCCGTATACCTTTACATTATCGACTTGTTTTGGAATAGATTTATTGCCTTTAGCGTCGTAAGAGTAAATGGTAAAGGAATACACAAATTCCTGAAGCTTTGGAATGATAACCGAAACGCTGTCGGTTTTACCATTGATCGCCTGTCTCTTATACACATCTGACGCTGCCGACGAACGTGAAAAAAGGGGGGGGGGGGGGGGGGGGGGGGGGGGGGGGGGGGGGGGGGGGGGGGGGGGGGGGGGGGGGGGGGGGGGGGGGGGGGGGGGGGGGGGGGGGGGGGGGGGGGGGGGGGGGGGGGGGGGG
>NZ_JAELTV010000541.1 GCF_016429005.1 Pedobacter sp. ASV19 | reverse complement strand
CCCCCCCCCCCCCCCCCCCCCCCCCCCCCCCCCCCCCCCCCCCCCCCCCCCCCCCCCCCCCCCCCCCCCCCCCCCCCCCCCCCCCCCCCCCCCCCCCCCCCCCGTTTCAAGCAGAAGACGGCATACGCGATAGAGCTGCCTGTCTCGTGGGCTCGGAGATGTGTATAAGAGACAGGGGTATGGCTGTAAGAATTCAAGTGTATTTCTCCAGATCGTTGTTTCGTTCTGGCTGTATAAATAAACAGCTGCAGAAGTAAGGTTCTGACCAGATCATCTTCAAAAGATCTGCTGGAAGTCCCTTCTTTTAAAATTTCTTCGAACAGGTAAACTAATTTTGAGCCAGTTTCGCTTTCAATTTCCATAACCTGTTGCTCCGGGATTCCGCTGAAAAATTCAAAGTTGTCGAGATAACCTGAATTGATTAAAAGCGAACCAAAATAGTCTTTTGAAAAATTTATAATATAACCGTCTGGCTCTGTTTCGAAGTCCCAGCTGTGCACCTGGCCAGGGATCATAAAATAAATGAGTTGTGGTTTTACATCAAATTTTTTAAAATCAATATGTTGTTTGCCTGTTCCCTTTGTAAAATAGACCAAATGATAAAAGGAATGCCTGTGTGCCGAGTGCAGGTGCTGATGATTTTTAGAATAGTAACCAAATCTGCCTACAAATATCCCTTTGTTTTTATACTCCTCAAAGGTGCTGATGTCGTAAACAGGGATATTCGATTTCATAGATCAAAGGTAGCCAATAAGAATCTACTGTAAAAGGTAATAAATGAAGTTTAAATAGTACTTTTTACTGATGCGGCTGCGTTGGTCATTGCTTTTTGCCATTAAAACTGCATAATATTAATCTTAAGATTGTATTTTTTACCAGTATATATCTTCCTTTTTGTGTTCCAGAGCTCACAAGTTCGGTTCATTTCGGTTTGTAGTGCTGCACATGATGGTTTCAAAAGAAGAATGTTTGGAATTGATCTTTGTCTGTACTGCCTTAATATTTTGTACATTGATAACTATATCAGACCTTTGAGATTATGGAACATCAGGAGAAGCATCTTAAAAGTTCTGACTTTATAACAGATATTGTAATTGGTATAAGTGATGGACTTACTGTCCCGTTTGCGCTGGCAGCAGGCCTGAGCAGCGCTGTGAGTAGTAATAACATCATTACTACAGCAGGTATTGCGGAGATTATAGCTGGTAGTATTGCAATGGGACTTGGTGGCTATCTCGCCGGGAAAACAGAATCAGAACATTATCAATCCGAACTCTCCAGGGAATATGTGGAAGTAGAACGAATACCTGAAGAAGAAAAACAGGAAATAAGGGAGATTTTTTCAACCTATGGTTTTTCCGACGAAGCACAGAACTTGCTCGCTGATGAACTTTCGAAGGACAAGGATAAATGGGTGCAATTTATGATGAAGTATGAGCTGGGGCTGGAGGAGCCTAATCCGAACCGGGCCAGGAATAGTGCTGCGACTATAGGCTTGTCTTATGCTTTAGGCGGATTGATTCCATTACTTCCCTATTTTTTTACCTCGACACCTCTGGAAGGTTTAAAGTACTCATCGGTTCTAGGTCTTGTAAGCTTATTTCTGTTTGGTTTTTTTAAAAGTAAGGTAACCGGACAACCTCTTTTGAAAGGGGCTTTAAAAGTGATGATCATTGGTGCTTTGGCAGCTAGCGCAGCTTTTGGAGTTGCAAGATTATTTAGTTCTTAGAAGAACGCCATAATTGTTTATTTTATTTAACATTGCAGACACAAGCTGGACTGTAAATTATGCTGGAGGAAAATAAAGTTAACCATTACCTGGATTTTTTTGATCTGGCTCCCGAAGAGCTGATGTCATTATTTAGTCTTGCCAAAGAGAAGGTACTTAAAGAGGGAGATGTATATGTGAAGGAGGGGAGCACCACGGGGAAATTGGCCTATATCAAGAGTGGCCTGATCCGTTGTTTTCTTTTAAAGGAGAATGGGGAGGAAACCACCGTTCTATTGAGGTGGGAAGACCAGTTTTTTACAGCCTATGACTCCGTTCTTTTTAATCAGGCTTCCCGATTTACCTATCAGGCAATGGAGCCTACTGTTTTGCTCGAAGCCGATTACCAGGTATTTATGGATTTTTTAAACAAGAATTCTAAATTTAGTAAGGCGAAAGATTATTTTCTGATCTCTATGCTCGCCGAAATGATGGAACGTGTAGAGTCATTTGTGTTGCTCAATCCGGAGGAGCGGTATCAGCGTTTGCTTAAAGATAAGCCTAATATTGTGCAGCGCTGCCCTGATAAATATATTGCCACCTTACTTGGAATTACTCCGGTATCTTTAAGTAGAATCAGAAAAAGGCTTACGAATTCGCCAGTTGTAGTGTCGCAAAAAATGAAAATAAGTTAAAAAGACCCGACATTAATTAACTTTTGTTAATTCAGCCTGACCTCCTGTCTCTTATACACATCTAAAAAGGGGGGGGGGGGGGGGGGGGGGGGGGGGGGGGGGGGGGGGGGGGGGGGGG
>NZ_JAELTV010000540.1 GCF_016429005.1 Pedobacter sp. ASV19 | reverse complement strand
CCCCCCCCCCCCCCCCCCCCCCCCCCCCCCCCCCCCCCCCCCCCCCCCCCCCCTTTTAGATGTGTATAAGAGACAGTTTTAAAGCATGTATAACATAAATTAAGATTATACCACCAAGTGAACCAAGCATAATAGACAGTATGCGAATGATAGTAGCATTTGGTGATACTGGTTTATCTGGAACTTCACCCTCCGAAATAACGCGATGGAAAGATATTGTAGCCGCCTTTGCAATTTCAGCCTCTGTGCCATATATGAGAAAGAAAATTGAACAGGTGAAATATTTTAGAAGCTGGGTCCTTCAAATGGAACTGAAAGATATGCTCAATAAGGGTAATGTACTACTGATTTCTTCTTATAGTGTAAATGAGGGTGATCTTTTTATCAGTGAAGGCTTAAAAAGAGAATTTGAATTTTTAGGCAAGAAAAACCTTTTTATTGATGCCAAAGAGATCATCGTTGGGGAGCTGGAAAGACCAGAGGTTTGGAAAACATACCTGAAGCAGTTAAAAAAAGAATATGAAGTTATTCTAATCAAGAATTTCATTCTTAATGAAAGCTCTTCCAGTTTAATGCTCATGGCAACTGCAGACCTGAATTTTCTGGTACTCGATAGCCGTCGTTCTAAAAAAACTACTGTTAGTGCTACGGATATATTACAGGAAGATCTTAAAGTTCCCGATCTGCAATTTGTATTGAACAGGGCCGGATATAATCCGAATCTATTTACCCAACTGAAAGAAATGATGTATTGGATATTCAAAAAACAAAGGAAATGAAATATTGGAAAAACATACCTGAAAAATATTGGGTACTGAGCGACCAGGTTGTAGTGAGTGGATCTGCTTTTTTTACCAATATCCTGCTGGCCAAAGCGCTAGGTCTTGAAGAATATGGGAAATTCTCTGCTCTTGTTATGGTTCAGTTATTTGTCTTATCCATAAATATGGCTTTTAGCTCTCAGGTGTATCAAGTTGCTTATCCTTCGCTCGGAGATAAGGAAAAACAGAAACTGACCAATGGAATGTTGAGTCTGCAAGGTATACCGGTAGTGGTTATTATTTGTGTTTCAACAATATATTATTTGGATAGCCCGGCTATTGATTATACGATCATGATGGCTGCTGTAACCACTGTTCTTTATTTACTGCAAGACTTTTTGCGCCGGGCATTCATCACTCAAATCAACAGCAGGTATGCGTTTGTGATTGATTGTTTAACGAATGTTATACAAATTGTAGCTCTGCTATTCGCCTGGTATTTCCAAAAATTAGATCAGTTCATGGCTTGGTGTATCATTGGATTGAGTTTTATTCCGTCTGTTGTTACAGGTGTTTTCTTATTGCGACCAATAGCAATTTGCTGGAGTACTATTCGGTATGCCTGGAAATTGCAAATTCAGAAAGGGGGCTGGCTGGTTGGTTCATCTTTATTGCAGTGGGGTTCTGGATACTTTTTTGTATTGGCTGCAGGATGGTGGCTAGGGCCTGTTGCATTAGGGGCACTCCGGCTTGCTCAATATATTTTTGGCTTATTAAACTTGCTTCTGCAGGCGATAGAGAGCTATGTATTGCCGCGGGCAGCCACAATGAATAGCCGTAATCCTCGGACATGGCGCCGTCTTCTGGGTAAGTGCCTGATTATGATTGTTCCCTTATTATGCATTTTTAGCTTTTTCGCAGAAGATATCTTTCGTATGGCAGGACATGCCTCTGCTATATCCTATGCTTTTGTTATTTATGGCTTAAGTTTCGTTTATCTGCTGATTACCATTGGCTATCCAATACGAATTGCTATTCGCTCGCTGGATTTAAACCAGCATTATTTTATTGGTTATGTCTTGTCTGTTGGAGTAGGACTACTTATTGCTCCATGGCTGATTCAAAACTGGGGGCTCCATGGGGTTCTGGTCGGTATTTTTAGTACTCAATTTATTATGCTTACTTATTGGTTGATCATTCTTCAACGTAAATATTCAATATTATGGAAATCATACATTTAATACTGGGAAAAGCCAATCCTAAAAGGATGAATGGCGTAAATAAAGTAGTCCATGAAATGGCTGTTAAACAGCACGATAATGGAGATACCGTTGAAGTCTGGGGAATTACATCCAACCCGGTTCACGATTATCCAGCCAGATCATATACAACCAAATTGTTTAGGAGGTCCTTTAATCCTTTTTCATTATGCAAAGCAATAAAAAATGAAATTGCTTTAAAGAAAAATGGCACTGTTTTCCATCTTCATGGGGGGTTCATTCCTCAGATGTATAGTGCTGCAATGTGGATGAAATCTATGAAAATTCCTTTTATTATCACACCACATGGCAGTTATAATACCATTGCAATGGAAAAAAGTAAGTTTTTAAAGAGGTTGTATTTTCATTTTTTTGAACGAAAAGTACTCCATGCTGCACAGGTGGTGCACTGTCTCTTATACACATCT
>NZ_JAELTV010000053.1 GCF_016429005.1 Pedobacter sp. ASV19 | reverse complement strand
TTATTAAAAGCGGATGTGAAGAATTTTGACAACGTAGCCTATCACGTTCAATCGAAAGGAACTATAGATGTAGGTAAAATCTATAAGCTTTTTGCATTGAAGGGTTATGGGGTAAAGGGAACGGTTTTTACCAATATATCTCTTCAGGGTTTGCAAAGTGACGCGGTAGCTGGCCGGTACGGTAAGTTGAATAATAAAGGAAAGGTGGTTGTTCATGATCTGGCCCTTCAATCCGATCTTTTTCCAAAATCTTTCCTGATAAAAAATGGGGTGTTTTCTTTCTTTCAGGATAAAATGAAATTTGAACAATTCAATGCGACCTATGGGGCATCGGATTTTAAACTGGATGGCGAGCTTGGAAATGTGGTTAATTATGCATTAAGTAAAACGGCGAAGCTAACGGGACAGTTTAATTTACAAAGTAAACATCTGTATGCAGATGAATTTATGGTGTATAACGAAGGGGCTGGGACAACTGCTCCATCTTCTGGCTCTGGTGTGATTCTGATCCCCGATAATCTAAATGTTTCTTTAACGGCGAGTGCTGACGCGGTACACTATAAAGGTATGTTGATTAAGAATGCCAAAGGAAGCCTTGGCCTGAATGGTGGTGTGATGACCTTAAGCCAAACTGGCTTTAACATCATTGATGCACCTGTAACGATGGATGCGACCTACAAAAGTTTAACACCTAAATCTGCCGTTTTCGATTACCATATCCTGGCTAAAGAATTTGATATTGCCAGGGCTTATAAAGAGATCAAAATGTTTAGAGAGCTGGCCAGTTCAGCGGCCAAGGCTAAAGGAATTGTTGGTCTGGACTATCAATTGTCTGGTAAATTGAACCAGGACATGGCACCGGTTTATCCTTCCTTAAAAGGAGGGGGAACTTTGTCTCTTAAAAAGATCAGCCTGAGTGGATTTAAATTTATGAATGCAGTGGGTAAAGCCACAAAAAGAGACAGTTTAAGCAATCCCGACCTTTCGGAAGTCAATATAAAAAGTACGATCAGTAAGAATATTATCACCATCGAACGGTTTAAGATGCGCGTTGCAGGGTTCAGGCCGAGGTTTGAAGGACAGGTTAGTTTTGATGGGAGGCTCAATATGAGCGGAAGACTTGGACTTCCTCCTTTTGGTCTGATTGGTATTCCATTGAGTATTACCGGTACCCAGGACAAACCCAAGGTAAGTTTAAAGAGGAATAAAGAAGGTAAGCTGGAGGAAACAGAAGAATAGCTAAGCTATGGCAAAGAGCAGGTGACTCTGCTTTTACAATGCATAAAATTTACGTCTAATCCGCATTTTATGGTAAAAACGCGGACTAGATGCGGACTATACGCGGAGTATATGCGGACTTATCTGCTCTTTGTTCCCTTTATTGCCTAAGTTTCATTAGTAATTGACGGGTAGCTTTTTCATATAATCTGCAACCGACATATGATCTTGTTTGTGGAACGGCAATTCCAGACATCTGATTCTTCCAATTCTGGAAACCCTGAAATCACGGTATTCTGCACGCAGATGGCACCAGGCAATCAGGTGCCAGTTAAAGGCATAAAAAATGAGACCTATAGGTTCTACGACCCTCAAACTACTTTCGTTATTGTTGTTGATGTAATCGAGTTCAATCTGTGTTTTGGAGGAAATGACATGCTGAAGAACAGATAAATGCTGGAATTCATTTTTTATATAATCAGGCAGTTGTAATTTTATGTTTTCGTTTAAGAACTCCAGTTTTTCCTTTTGCTGGCTTCTCAATACAGCTTTGACTTTGTTTAGAGCACTGGAATAATGTGTCTGAATGGACTGGTCGGTAAATCCGGCAACAAGCCTTTCCATAATGAGCAGGGCATTGGCTTCTTCTGTATTAAAAGAAACTGGGGGCAGGAAATATCCCTGTACTATAAAATAACCTTTGGGTTGTTCAAAGCTGATGGGAATACCTTGTTCAATCAGTGCCTTTATATCTCTGTACACTGTCCTTATACTGATCTGGTAATGATCTGAAATTTTTTCTGCTGTAATATATTTCTTCGTTTGAAGTAAGACCAGTATTCCAAAAAGCCTGTCTATCCGGTTCATTATGGTGGGGTTGATGATGTTTGCAAATGTAATAAATTTGAAAGGCCTCCGGCTTAATTTGCTGGATTGATTTGTATAGCCGTAATTTGTGTCCATGCTTCAATATATATCTGCGTCTGTTGTGTATCCGGTTTCTTCTCGGCCTATAGAAAATGGGGTAATTGCCCTGGAAGAGGACGGGACAGTCCATGCTGTTCTCCATTTGGAACAGGCAAAGGAACAGGGTTTTGAAAACATAAGGCACTATAATGGTTTTTTGGTTCCAGGCTTGGTCAATACCCATTGTCATTTAGAGTTGTCGCATCTTTTTGAGAAAATTCCTGAGCACACGGGGCTTCAGGCTTTTGTTCAGCAGGTGATTAAACATCGTGACAGCAGTGAGGAATCGATTTTAGAGGCGATGCAAAAGGCCGATTGGGAAATGTTGGAAAATGGCATTGTTGCGGTTGGAGATATTTCCAACCAGTTAGTGTCCCGGGCCGCTAAGATGGGAAGCAGTCTATATTACCATACTTTTATTGAAACATTAGGTTTTAACCCTGTGCAGGCCAAAACAATATTTGAAAGGGCATTAAAGATGAAAGAGGAGTTTGGACCTTTAAAGGCCTCGATCGTTCCACATGCGCCTTATTCTATATCTAAAGAACTCTTTGCAGCTATTAAGGACTATAGCCTGAAAGACGATAATCTGGTGAGTATGCACAATCAGGAAACGGAGGATGAAAATCTTTTTTTCCAATTCAAGCAGGGTGCATTTTTGAAATTATATGAATTTTTAGGCCTGGATATTTCTTTTTTTTCTGCTACAGGGAAAAGTTCCCTGCAAAGTGTTGTTGAAGAATTACCAGGGAGTAAGGTACTTCTGGTCCATAACACCTTAACCTCTGCAGAAGATATTCGTTTTGCAGAGTCCGTACATGGTGGTTTATATTGGTGTTTATGTCCTAATGCCAATCTATATATAGAAAACAGGCTTCCTGATGTGCAGATGCTGGCTGGAGCAGGACTTAAAATAACCCTGGGAACAGACAGTCTGGCGAGTAATCATCAGTTGAGTATTTTGGCTGAAATGAAAGCACTGCAGGAAAATTTTAACTTCGGTTTCGAAACTTTATTGAAATGGGCAACATGGAACGGGGCTGCTTATCTGGGTATTGAGGAACAGTACGGAACTTTGGAAAAGGGAAAGCGACCTGGAATTAACCTCGTGGAGTTTGCTCCTGAAGGAAAAATTAGTGATAAAACCAGTATTAGAAGGATAATTTAATTTGCACATGTCCAACAGAGTAACTGATTTATTTAAGATAAAATATCCGGTGATACAGGCTGGAATGATTTGGTGCAGTGGCTGGAAACTGGCTTCTGCAGTTTCGAATGCCGGAGGTTTGGGGATTATTGGGGCAGGATCTATGTATCCCGATGTGCTTAGGACGCATATTCAAAAGTGTAAAGCGGCTACGGTTTATCCATTTGCGGTGAACGTACCTCTGCTTTATCCAAATGTGGAAGAGATTATGCAAATCCTGATTGAAGAGGACATAAAGATTGTTTTTACTTCTGCGGGAAATCCGGCTACCTGGACGGGTTTCCTGAAACAGCGGGGCATTATCGTAGTGCATGTGGTGGCCAATACAAAGTTTGCGCTTAAAGCAGAATCCTGTGGGGTAGATGCGGTTGTTGCGGAAGGCTTTGAGGCAGGCGGGCATAATGGAAGGGAAGAAACAACAACTTTGTGTTTGATTCCACTGGTTAAAAGTGAAGTCAAAATACCCATTATTGCAGCTGGCGGAATAGGTAGTGGGGCGGCGATGCTGGCTGCTTTTGCTTTAGGGGCAGAGGGCGTACAGGTGGGGTCTGCATTTGCTGTTGCCAGAGAATCGTCGGCTCATGACAATTTTAAAAAGAAAATTATTGGTGCCGGAGAGGGCGATACAAGATTAAGCCTGAAAAAATTGGTGCCGGTGCGGTTATTAAATAATACTTTTGCAGAAAAAGTAATAAAAGCAGAAAGTGACGGGCTTGATGCCGACCAGCTGCGGGAGTTGCTGGGGCGGGCAAGGGCTAAGGCCGGAATGTTTGAAGGGGATATGGAAGAAGGTGAACTGGAGATCGGTCAAATATCTGCTGCAATAAACCAGGTGGAGCCTGCTGCGGCTATTTTGCAGCGCATCTGGAAAGAATTTTTATCGGAAAAAAAGAGAATTAGCGAAATGGACTTTGAAGTTCATCGCTAAAAGCAAGAATAAAATGAAGCATATTAATATCAGAATAACAGGAAAGGTACAGGGTGTTTCCTTCAGGGCTACGACCAAAGCTATCGCAGATCAGATGGGGGTAAGAGGTCTGATCAGAAATGAAAAGGATGGCTCAGTCTATATAGAAGCGGAAGGCGATGATCTGCAGCTGGAGGTTTTTACGGAATGGTGCCATGAAGGACCGGATCGTTCTAAAATTGAACTTGTAGAGGTAAGCGCTGCAGAGCTTAAAAACTATCGTAATTTCGAAATTCTTAAAAGGTAGCCGTGTCTGTTTTTAAAAAATTTGCTGGTCAGACGATGATCTATGGGATAAGTACCATATTTTCAAGGTTATTCAATTTTATTCTGACTCCAATCTATACGAGGGTATATGCGGAAGGTGTATATGGAATCTTTACCAAAATGTACAGTTATGCCTCTATTCTCAATGTTATCCTGGCATTTGGTATGGAGACTACTTTTTTTCGTTACCTCAATAAGTACGAGGATAAGAAAAAGGATGTTTACAACAACAGTTTTTGGATTATTGCTTTCATCTCTGCCCTGGTTTTAATCACCGGGCTGGTTTTTACAGACTATTTTGCAAAATTCACGATGAATGGTTCCATGGCTGGACTGGACGACCAGCGCCGTTATGTTCGTTATTTTTCCTGGTTTCTTTTTTTGGATGCTATTTGCGTAATTCCCTTTGCTAAGCTTAGAGCGGATGGTAAACCTTTTCGGTATAGCCTGATCAAATTTTTGAATATTGGTTGTTTTGTGGGCCTTAACCTTATTTTTATTTTTGTGATTCCCTTCATTATTAAACACCAGATGGTGGGTGCGCATTGGCTGGAAAGCTGGTTTAGGGCTGGATGGGTAGGCTATGTATTCATCTCTAATCTGGTAGCCAGCCTGGTGACGTTTCTGCTGCTTCTACCTCAGTTTATGGAGCTGGAGATTAAGTTTGATAAAGCGCTTTTTTATAAGATGTTTGGCTACAGCTGGCCGGTACTCGTGGCAAACTTGTCTTTTATTGTCAATGAAAATCTGGATAAGATTTTACTGAGTAAATACTTGCCGCACAATATAGCTGATCAGGAAACTGGGATCTATGGGGCGGTTTGTAAACTGGCCATTTTTATCAGTATTTTTAATACGGCTTTTAGATTGGGGGCGGAGCCCTTTTTCTTTAGCCATGCAAAAAATAAAAATGCAAAGAATACTTACGCAACTATTCTGAATTATTTTGTTCTCGCCCTGGCCATTTTATTTGTGGGCCTGATTGCGAATTTAGATTTGCTGAAACATTTTATTGCCAGTAAATATTGGATTGGTCTTCCGGCTGTTCCTTATCTGTTATTCGGGTATGTATGCCTGGGTATTTATATGAATCTCTCGGTGTGGTACAGGTTATCTGATCAGACCCGTTATGGCTTATACATTTCTTTAGTAGGTGCGGTTTTTACTATTGTGATGAATATTGTTCTCATTCCTAAATACAGCTACATGGGCTCGGCTTGGGTGAGTATGATGGCTTATTTGATAATCATGGTCATTTCTTACCTTCTTGGTCAGAAGTATTATCCGATACCCTATAATTTAAAAAGAACATTGGGTTATCTTGCTACTTCGATAGTGCTGGTTTATTTGTCTTTTTATACCTTTAAACAGAATATCTATATTGGTAATGGTCTGCTTATTTTATTTGTAGCAGGCATTTATTTTATGGAAAAAGACGACATTAAGAAAATTTTAAATACAAAATAAAGATCAGATGAAGATAAATATTATCAATAATTCAGGCCATGCCTTGCCAGCTTACGAAACCGAACATGCTGCAGGTATGGATATGCGTGCCTTTGTTGAACATGAAGTTGTGATAAAGCCTTTGCAAAGGGTTTTGATTCCGACCGGGCTCCATATAGAATTGCCTGTTGGTTATGAGGCTCAGATTCGTCCAAGAAGCGGCTTGGCCTATAAACATGGGATCAGTATTGTAAATTCGCCTGGTACGATTGATGCAGATTACAGGGGGGAGATTAAAGTACTGCTTGTGAACCTTTCCGATACAGACTTTGCCGTGAACAATGGGGATCGTATTGCTCAGATGATTATTGCCAAACATGAAACGGTGAGCTGGGCACCTGTAGAAGAGCTTAGCGATACAGCTCGCGGTGCAGGTGGATACGGTCACACTGGTAAATAAAAAGGAAATGAAATACAGGGCCTTAACTATTTTTCTATTTGTTGCGTTTCCTGCTTTTGCTCAAAAGCCGGTTCAGCCGGATAGCAATCTGGTTAAGGGCTTTTTTTTTGATGGCATCCGTTACAAAATCAATGAAAACTATATTAAAGCTGTAGAGAGTTTTAATAAGGTGGTGAGTCTGGACCCCAGGCAGGCAGATGCTTATTACGAGATTGCCAGTCTGGACTACCGGCAAAATAAGCTGCAGGAATCTGAGTTTGCATTGAAGAAGGCTATGGATCTTAATTCCAGTAACATTTGGTATTGGAAGCTCTGTGCCGAATTGTACAAGAGAAAGGGAGATATGCCTGGATTGGTGCAGGTGCTGGAACGGCTGATCGTTATGGAGCCTGATGTGGAAGCCTATTATTTTGACCGCTGTAATGCGCTGGCCATTGCCGGGAATTTTTCTGGTGCTTTGAAGGCCTATGATGAATTAGAGAAAAAATTCGGTGTATCGGTTGAATCTTCCAGGGGGAGAAAGCGCTTAAGTCAGGAGAAAAAGTCCAGGACAGCAGAGCATGAAGCCGGTGAGGTTATTGCAGATCATCCTGAAGATGTAAAAAGCTATTTGTACGCCAGTAATTTGCTGCAGAAAGATGGTAAAAAGTCGGAAGCGCTTGACATGTTAAAGAAAGCAAAGGCTTTGGATCCCTCCAGTCTGGAAGTTGATCTGGCTATGGTAGATTATTACGTAGCGGAGGGCCAAATCCCTTCGGCAGGCAATATCTTGAAAGAGTTGGTGACTGCACATCAGGACGATCCTCGTCTGTTTGCGATGTATGGTGATTTGTTGTATAAACAAGGCGATGCGAAGGAAGCGCTTGTCCAATATTTAAAATCGCTGCAGTTATCTGAGCAGATCTATGTGGTTTGGGAGCAGGTCTTGAACATATATCTTTCTCAAAAGGACTTTAAAAAGGCGATAGAAACTGGTTCTGCGGCGGTATCTGTTTACCCTAATCAGGCGGTTTTGTATTATTATCTTGCCTTTGCGCAGCATCGTGAAGATCAGTATGCAGCTGCGCTCGAAAATATAGCAACAGCAGAAGAACTGGCGGCTGGAGAGCAGGAGTTGCTCGCTTCTGTGGAAGATGTATACGCCCTGGTGCTGATGAACCTGACAAAATTTGATCTTGCAGAAACAAAAATACAGAAAGCATTACAACTGAATCCGGTTAAAAAGACGCTTTATCTGGAGCATTATGGCGATATTCTTGCTTTAAAAGGAAATAAGGAAAAGGCGCTTGACCTGTGGAAACAGGCCAGGGATCTGGGAAGTAAATCGGAGAAATTAAAACAGAAGATTAATGAGAAAAGATATTTTAAATAGGAGCCTGCTGTTCATTTTTGTCATGATATCAATGGCAGCTTGTAAGGCAAAAAAGGCTGTTGTTGTGGCACCTCCAGTTGTGAAATCAGATACAGTCAATGTAAAGAAAAAGGAGAATCTGCAAATGCTCAGGGATAAGGATATTGCTTTCAATACCTTGTCTATGAAGGGAAAGGCTCAGATCAGTATCAATGGGAACAGTAACAATGCTTCTGTGAATGTACGGATGCTAAAAGATAAGAAGATTTGGGTAAGTGTGACGGCTTTTGCCGGGATAGAGGTTGCCAGGGCCTTAATAACACCAGACAGTGTGTTAATGATGAACCGTGTAGATAATATTTACCTGAGTAAGCCATTTAGTTATATCCATAGTTTTACCAATAAACAGGTAAACTTTAAAATGCTCCAGGATGTTTTTGCAGGAAATGCCATTGGCAGTTTTATGGAAGAAGATGCAGACCTTGATTTGCAAAATGGGGTCTGGTTGTTGAAGGGGGAGAGAAAAAGCCTCGCTTATCAGATCTTATTTAATACCTTGCTTAAGGCTTCAGAAACAAATTTGAACGATGTCCAGTCTGGTCAGGCACTTAAAGTTGTTTACGGTGAATACCAGCAGGTTGGAGATTATTTGTTCCCATCTAATATCCAGATCAACTCTCAGGCGGGCTTGAAAAAAGCAGCTATTGAACTTGCTTTTTCAAAAATAGAAAGCAATGTAGAACTGGATTTTCCGTTTACTGTTCCTAAAAGGTTCAAAGTAATAAACTAATTTTATACTTTTGAGTTAATGAAGCTATACAAAATATTTTTCTTCTTTTTACTGATATCCATTACTTCGCAGGCTGTTGCCCAGAACAGTGCAGAACTTAAAAGGAAGAAGGAAGCGATACAGCGGGAAATTGAATTGCTGCAGAAAAATCTGAATAAAGCGGCAAGTGCAAAGAAACTCACCCTTGGGGAAATCCGGGCTTTAAATGCCAAGATTAGCTTGATGCAGAGCAAGATTACAGTAATCAATTCAGAAATTAAGAACCTGGACCACCAGATTCATGAAAATACCAATACGGTGCACTCTCTTCAGGAGCAACTGGGCTTGTTAAGAAAGGAATATGCAGGTATGATCCGTTTTGCACAACGCAACAAAAATGCCTATGATAAGATGATGTTTGTGTTTGCGGCAAAGGACTTTAATCAGGCTTATAAAAGAATCAAATACCTGCAACAGTTTGGGCAATACCGAAAAAAACAGGCAGATTATATTCAGGGAACGGAAAAGAACCTGAAGAATAAGATTGGTGTGCTGGATAAAAACCTCAAAGAGAAGAGTAATTTACTAAAAGAGCAGCAAAGCGAGCAGCAAAAGCTGGGTAAGAATAAATCAGAACAATCTGCGGTTCTCAAGACTTTCAGTAAACAGGAACGACAGTTTAGTCAGGATATTGCCAAGCGTAAAAAACAGCAGCAAGCCATAGACAGGGAGATCAGAAACGCCATTCAGCGTGAAATTGCCCTGGCTAAACAGAGGGCCGAAGAAGAAGAACGTCTGGCTGCGGCTAAAGCCAAAGCAGAGAATAAACCGGTTCCAGTAGCTTCTAAGGCTAAAACAAGTGGAGGGTATCTGACCGCAACGCCAGAAGCAGCAAAGCTGTCTGCTGAATTTGAGAGCAACAGAGGTTCACTTCCTTGGCCGGTGGCACAGGGATCTATTACCGAAGGTTTTGGCCGTCACAAAGAAGGACAGGCAAATTATGACAATACGGGTATAACGATTCAAACTGCAGAGGGTTCGAGTGTAAGAGCGGTATTCAATGGAAAAGTTCTAAGGGTAATGAGTTCCCTGGGGAAATATTTTGTACTGATCAAACATGGCGAATATTTTACAGTCTATCAGAATTTACGTTCTGTAAGTGTAGCTGCGGGTGATAATGTAGCTACTAAGCAGTCTATTGGGGTTGTGGCTGCTTCTGAGGAAATTCCTGAACTGCAGTTTCAGATCTGGAGAGGTACGGTTGCACAAAATCCTGAAGCATGGATTGCTAAATAAATTTTTGGAGATTAAAAATGCATATATTTGTTTTATAAAACATTAAATACAGCTTAAAATGTACACAGGAACATTATTGGAATTCTTAAATATGGGGGGAAGTGAGGTTATGCTGATCCTTGTTGTCGTACTTTTGTTATTCGGAGGTAAAAAATTACCTGAACTGGCTCGTGGGTTAGGAAAAGGGATCCGGGATTTTAAAGATGCATCGGAAGGTGTAAAAAGAGAAATCCATCGGAACATTAATGCCGTAGATATAGATGAGGATCTTAGAAAAGAAACTCCTAAAGCAGACACTGAAGTGAAAAATGATTTGCCTAGAGAAACACCAATTGAAAATGTAACTGGTGCCAGTCATTTGGAAAGTAGTGAACCAAGTAATAAAATTTAATTAAATAATCATGTTAAACACAACGGTATTGGCCGCATTAGGCGCTCCGGAAATCGCAATTATTCTTGTCGTGGTATTACTGCTTTTTGGTGGTAAGAAAATCCCTGAGTTGATGCGTGGATTAGGAAGAGGTGTTAAGGAATTTAAAGAAGGTAAAGATGGAGCTGATGACGATCATTACGACCGTGACCGTTCAAATACCAATAAACCTTTGTAATTTCCCTGTAGCTTAACCCTTAATCTATTCTGTAGTTTTGAAGAAGTATAACTCTTTACAAGAGATAAGAACTCTTATTGACCAAAAAAAAGTCGGCCTGACTGAATTGCTGGATTATTATTTTGCTCAAATAGAGCAATTCAAAGATTTGAATGCATTCAACGAGGTTTTTTTTGATTCGGCAAGAGCGCAGGCTTCGGAAATACAGAAAAAAATTGACAATGGCACTGCAGGGAAACTGGCAGGAATGGTCATTGGAATTAAGGATAACATTTGTTATAAAGGACATCAGGTCACGGCTTCTTCCAAGATGCTGGACGGATTTGTTTCGCCCTATTCTTCAACAGTTGTTCAGCGTTTGCTGGATGAAGACGCCATTATTATTGGCCGTCTGAACTGTGATGAGTTTGCGATGGGCGGCTCTAATGAAACTTCTTATTTTGGTGCGGTGAAAAACGCAAGCGACCCGCAGCGGGTTGCAGGCGGATCCTCTGGTGGTTCTGCTGTGGCAGTACAAGCCGATATGTGTTTGTCTGCACTTGGAACAGATACCGGTGGCTCGGTAAGGCAGCCTGCCGCTTTTTGTGGCTGCATAGGTTTAAAACCTACCTATGGGCGGATTTCCCGTTATGGTGTTATTGCTTATGCTTCCTCATTTGATCAGGTTGGTACGATTACTTCTTCTGTAAGTGACGCGGCGGTTTTACTGGAAGTACTGGCAGGGGCAGATGATCAGGACTCTACAGTTTCAATCTTGCCGGTTCCAGATTACAGTGCTTTAATGACAGGTGAAAGGAAATACAGGGTAGCTGTCTTAAAAGAAACCCTGGAGAGTGAGGCACTTGATCCGAGTATCAAAGAGGCCATATCAGCATCCATTGAGAAATTAAAATCGCAGGGGCATACGATTGATTATGTGTCATTTGATCTGCTGGATTATTTAGTGCCTTCGTATTATGTGTTAACCACTGCAGAAGCATCTTCTAATCTATCCAGGTATGATGGGGTACATTATGGCTACCGCAATACTTCGGCTAAAGACCTTAATAGTTTATATAAACTATCCAGAGCAGAGGGGTTTGGAGGAGAGGTGAAAAGAAGGATATTGCTGGGAACGTTTGTTCTGAGCGCTGGTTATTATGATGCCTATTATCAGAAAGCCCAGAAAGTAAGACAACTGATCAGGCAAAAAACAGAACAATTACTGGAAAAATACGATGTAATTCTGAGTCCCGTGGCACCGACTCCTCCGTTTAAGATCGGAGAAAATATTGAAGATCCACTGGTCATGTATATGGCTGATATTTATACTGTTCTGGCCTCTTTGGCCGGAATTCCTGCTATTGCTATACCACTGGGCAATAATCAGGAAGAACTACCGTTAAGTTTACAGTTAATGACCAAACATTTCAAAGAAGAAGTTTTGCTCAACTTATCAGAGAATTTCTTAACTTCATCTTTTGAAGGTGCTGGAAATTAGCGTGTACCAAACATAAACCGGGTTTAAACCGCCTGAGAAACCACCATACTGAACCAGAGCAAAAATAGAAATGCTTGTGGTGGCTTCCTAAGAAAATAGCCTATGAAAAAAAATGTACTCCTGCTCTCATTTTGTATTGTAGTTTCTATTCACTTCGGTGTAAAAGCACAGCAGATCAATCCGGCTTCTTCAGATACCAGCAGCGTTCCGGTTCTGGTGGAAGAAACCCCTACCTTTAACAATTACAATTTTGTTTATAAGCAACGCCTGGATTCTATTCAGAAAATGGTACCGTTGAAATACAATGAATTTGTTCAGAAGTATATTGATATTTACAGCAGCCGTAAGGATATGATTGGTAAAATGCTGGGCTTGTCCAGTTATTATTTTCCAATCTTTGAGCAGGCGCTCAGGGCTTATAATGTTCCCGAAGAAATTAAATACCTGCCTATAATTGAATCTGCTATGAACCCGCATGCGGTATCGAGAGTAGGTGCGACCGGTTTATGGCAGTTTATGTTTAGTACAGCGAAAGGCTATGGATTAAACATGGATAATTTTGTAGACGAGAGAAAAGATCCGGTACAGGCCAGTAATGCAGCAGCAGCTTATTTTAGGGATGCGTATGCTGAACTTGGAGACTGGCTACTGGCTATTGCCGCTTACAATTGTGGAAAGGGAAATGTACAACGCGCAATTGCAAAGGCAAATTCCCATGATTTTTGGGAAATCAGACCTTATCTTCCATTGGAGACCAGAAATTACGTGCCTGCATTTATTGCGGCCATGTACATTATGAACTATTCAAAGGCGCATCAGATAGAGCGTTTAAGTCCATCAATGGCCATTAAGACAGATACGGTACAGGTAAACAAGTTCGTTTCTCTTCCGTTACTGGCACAGGCCCTCAAAATAGAAGAGGAGGATCTTTGCGTCCTGAATCCCTCCTATAAGAAGAAAATTGTGAACGGAACGGAGGAGTCTCCAAGGCGAATTGTAATGCCGCGGGTAACCGGAGGTGATTTTGCAATGATTTACGAAGTGTTAAACAACCGTCCGCCCGAGGTAAATACGCACGTGGTACTGGCTTCCAATGATGACCGGCGATTGCATAAGAAGCATATGGCTGTGGAGTATCACCGGGTAACCCGTGGGCAGAATCTGCAGGCAATTGCAGATAAGTATAATGTCGAAGTTCAGGATATTAAGGTTTGGAATAAGTTGAGGGGATCTCAGATTATGCCTGGACAGCGTTTGATTGTATCAAAGAATTCAGGTACAGGCAATGCGGTTTCAGCCTCAAAGCATTCCAGACAATATATGTCTTATAAAGGAGATAAAGAACGATCACAGCGGGAGGGGAAGATTTAGGATCTTTTTTATTTTAGGCTCATTAAAAGAATTGTAACTTTGGCGCTTTACAACGCAAAATTTTATGAGTAAGACGAATAGAAAACAAGACGCTTTAGATTACCACTCGCAAGGGAGGCCTGGTAAAATACAGGTTATACCGACCAAACCAACGAATTCTCAAAGAGATTTAACGCTGGCTTATTCACCGGGTGTAGCTGAGCCTTGTTTAAAGATCGCTGAGAACACAGAGGATGTCTATAAATATACAGCTAAAGGTAATCTTGTAGCTGTAATCAGTAATGGTACTGCTGTACTTGGTCTTGGAGATATCGGTCCTGAGGCAGGAAAACCTGTAATGGAAGGTAAAGGCCTCTTGTTTAAGATTTTTGCGGATATTGATGTTTTTGATCTGGAACTGGATACAAAAAATGTTGATGATTTTGTAAAGATCGTTAAAGCGCTGGAGCCTACCTTTGGCGGTGTGAACCTGGAAGATATTAAAGCTCCGGAATGTTTCGAAATAGAGCGCCGCCTGAAGGAAGAAATGAAAATTCCGGTGATGCACGACGATCAGCATGGTACAGCGATCATCTCTGCTGCTGCTTTAATAAATGCTTGTGAACTACAGAAAAAAAAGATAGATAAAGTTAAGATTGTGGTAAACGGTGCTGGTGCCGCTGCAATTTCCTGCTCGAGGTTATATGTTTCTTTGGGCGCTAAAAAGGAGAATATTGTGATGTGCGACAGGAGTGGTGTGATCAGGGATATTCGTGAAAACCTGGACCCGATCAAAGCAGAGTTCGCCACGAGCAGAACGGTCAATACGCTGGAAGAAGCGATGAAGGATTCTGATGTTTTTATTGGTTTATCATCTGCCGACTGCGTAACTGCAGACATGCTGAAATCTATGGCCAAAAACCCTATTGTTTTTGCAATGGCCAATCCGAACCCGGAAATTGCCTATGACCTGGCCATCAGTTCCCGTAAGGATCTGATCATGGCTACAGGCCGTTCAGATTATCCGAACCAGGTAAATAATGTTTTAGGTTTCCCATATATATTCAGAGGGGCGCTTGATGTTAGATCGACGAGCATCAATGAGGCCATGAAAATAGCCGCTGTAAAAGCAATTGCTGAACTGGCTAAAAAATCTGTTCCTGAAGCCGTGAATATGGCTTATAATGAAAAGAACATAAAGTTTGGAAAGGAATACATCATTCCGAAACCAATGGACCCTAGGTTGATCACGAATGTTTCTATGGCAGTCGCCAGGGCAGCTATGGAATCCGGTGTTGCGCGTAAAGCGATTACAGACTGGGATGCTTATGCTGAGGAACTGAAGCTTCGTTTGGGTAAAGACGATGCCATTATGCGGGCCATTACCAATAAAGCTAAATCTGATCCTAAGCGTGTAGTTTTTGCTGAAGCAGACAATTATAAAATTCTGAAGGCTGCTCAGATTGTTAAAGATGATAACATTGCGATTCCAATCTTATTAGGAAATAAAGAGATCATCCAGCAAATTATTGAAGAGAATGCGCTGGATCTTGAAGGTGTACAGATCATGGATCCATTTCAGGAACCGGAGCGTATGCGAAAATATTCTGAATCTCTTTATCAGAAGAGACAAAGAAGAGGGGTTACCTTATTTGAGGCAACAAAACTGATGCGCGACAGGAATTACTTTGGTGCCTCTATGGTGGAGTTTGGTGAAGCGGATGCAATGATCTCCGGATTGACAAAGAACTATGTTTCTACCATAAAACCTGCATTACAGATTATCGGCACAGAAGCAGGTGTAAACCGGGTAGCTGGAATGTATATGATGATGACGACCAAAGGGCCGGTATTTTTTGGTGATACCACTGTAAACGTGGATCCTACAGCCGAAGAATTGGTGGATCTGACCATTTTGCTGGAGCGCGCAGTCAATAAGTTCAACATCCAGCCAAGGGTAGCGTTGCTTTCTTATTCAAACTTTGGGTCTAACGAAGGAATTGTTCCGGAGAAAGTTAGAAAAGCGGTAAAAATATTACACGAGAAACATCCGGAGATTCTGGTAGATGGGGAAATGCAGGGGAACTTTGCTATAAACAATGCTTTACTTAAAGATAACTTCCCTTTTAGTAGATTAGCGGATGCGCCGGCGAATACATTGGTTTTCCCAAATTTGGAGTCCGGAAATATTGCTTATAAATTATTGCAGGAACTAGGCGGAGCAGAGGCTGTTGGGCCAATTCTGCTGGGCTTAAAGAAGCCTGTGCATATTGTGCAGTTGGGAAGTTCTGTGAGAGAGATTGTCAATATGGTGACCATTGCCGTATTGGATGTACAGGGAAAAGAGCGTGAGGCTGGTGAAAAGAAAACGGGTTTATTGAGACGTAAGACTAAAGTTTAAAAATATGTTTGAGTATATTGATGGAAAACTAACCTTTAAATGTCCTACTTACATTGTTGTAGAGGCGGGGGGGATAGGATATCACATCAATATCTCTCTGAACACCTACAGCGGCCTGGGAAATGTGGAGCGGTGCAAAATATATACCTGGCTGCATGTAAAGGAAGATGCGCATACCCTTTATGGCTTTGCCGATGAAGGGGAGCGCAGGCTTTTCCTGCACCTGATCTCCGTTTCCGGGATTGGGCCAAATACCGGAAGAATGATGCTTTCTTCCATCACACCTAATGAAATCCAGACGGCTATTGTTAACGGCGACCTCCCTTTGATACAACGGATTAAAGGGATTGGTGTGAAGTCGGCACAACGCCTGGTACTAGAATTACAGGATAAATTAAAAAAAGAAGGTACAGGGTCTTTGATCGCTGCGCCGTTAAACCATACCGTCAAAGAAGAGGCACTCTCTGCACTTATGATGCTTGGCTTTTCCAAACCTCCAGCGGAAAAGGCAATCGATAATGCAATTAAGAGTGGTGGTTCGGAACTGACGGTTGAAGAAATGATAAAAATAGCTTTGAAGAACCTCTAAACCCTAATCGCTCTTGAGAAAACTATCTATCTTAATGATCTCTTTGGTTGTTACCTTTTGGGGACAACAAACTTTTTCTCAAGTTAAGCCGGCAAGATCCAGATCAGATACGACCAGGAATGACTTCAGCTTAAAAGAGAAACAGCGCCTTGGTTTAAGACAGGGTTATAATCCTTTTGACCCGCTGCCAACCAATGTGACCCGGGAGGTTGAATTTGACGCGGTCAATAAACGTTACATCATCAGGGACAGAGTTGGTGGTCGCTTTTTGGGGCCTCCGCAGTACCTTACCATAGAAGAATATCAGCGTTTGATCAATAGTGAGATCAAAAGAGAAAACTGGAGACAGTTTTCGAATACGGAGGTGGAGGGTGTAAGACGAACAGGTATCATCCCGAGCTTAACGGTGAACAGCAGATCCTTTGAACGGATTTTCGGAGGAACAAATATTGATATTCAACCCCGGGGAGAGGCTGAGCTGACACTTCTGGGCAGAATCAACAAAAATGAGAATCCCTTATTTAACGAACGTCAGCGTGTTCAGAGTAATTTTGATTTCAACCAGCGGATCCAAATGGATGTGATCGGTAATATCGGTTCCAAGCTGAAGATCAATATGAACTATAATACCGAGGCGCAGTTCGACTTTGAGAATCAGGTGAAACTTGATTATACCGGAGGGGAGGATGATATTATTAAAAAGATAGAAGCAGGTAATGTCAGCCTGCCTTTGAGCAGTACGCTTATTCATGGGACTCAATCCCTTTTCGGTATCAAAACCCAGCTGCAGTTTGGAAAACTGAATGTAACTTCAGTTTTTTCCCAGCAGAAATCGCAGACCCGGCAGATCAATATTAACAATGGGGCCCAGCAAAATGAGTACCGGATAACGGGGGATAATTATGAGGCCAATAAGCACTATTTCCTGGCCCAGTATTTCAGGGACAATTACAATAAGGCCCTGGCCAGTGCACCTTTTGTTACCTCAGGGGTCAATATTACAAAGATAGAAGTTTGGGTAACTAATAAAACGGGGGCAACGCAGGATTCCAGGGACATTCTGGCCTTCCTGGATTTAGGAGAGAATAAACCTTATAACAGAACAATTGTGGGCGGTGGATCTGCATTGCCTTCTGGCTTTACCTCTACACAGTTTCCGAGACAGTCCAATAATTTACTTCAGCAGGTTCCTGCAGATGCCCGTTTTACGAACTCAAATGCCATCATTCCGTTCTTTCAGGCTACGGGTGCTACGGACAACTATGCCAAGCTGACCTATGCCCGGAAACTATCTGACAGGGAATACAAGTTGAACCCACAGTTGGGTTATATTTCTTTAAACACCGCTTTAAACTCAGATGAGGTGTTGGCGGTGGTTTACCGGTATACCTATTCAGGTGTTGAATACCAGGTGGGAGAGTTTTCAACCGATGTGCCTTTTGATCCGACCACACCAAAATTGCTGTTTGCGAAATTATTGAAGAACGAAACCACCAAGACCAGTTTGCCTACCTGGAACCTGATGATGAAAAATATTTATTCTATTGGCGGATATCAGATCAGTCAGCAGAATTTTAAACTGGATATCTACAGGATTGATGAAACGAATGGGGTAGAGAGCCCTTTGATCCTGGAAGGAGAAAAGATCGATAACGAGACGAAAACGCCACTGAAAAACAAGCAATGGATCCAGGTGACCCGCCTGGATCGTTTAAATATGCAGGGTGAAAAAAGACCGGACGGTGTTTTCGATTTTGAGGTGGAAAACAAACCTTTCACGGTGGGTAATACACCGAATTCAAATGATATTAACTCACCCATAACTTCCAGTACGGTTAATTCTAATGCGAGTCTGGCGAGTTTCGGTTCCAACACCAGCAGTGGGTATATTACCATAGATCCATTGAACGGAAGGATTATATTTCCGGTACTGGAGCCTTTTGGAAGGGATCTGGCAAGCCAGTTTTTACCGGGAGAGCAGAATTTGATCGACAAGTATACGTATACAGCTTTGTACGATTCTACGAAGGTGATTGCACAGCAGTTGTTCACCAATAAGAACCGTTATGTAATTAAAGGAACTTATCAGTCTGAAATTTCAACAGAGTTTTCTTTAAATTCCATTAACGTTCCCCAGGGATCGGTTAAGGTACTTGCCGGAACTATGCCTTTGCAGGAGGGTGTAGATTATACCGTAGATTACCAGGGTGGGAGGGTAAAAATCCTTAACGTGGGTCTGCTCACTTCCGGACAACCGATAAAGATCACCACGGAGAATAATGAAATGTTCGGTCTTCAGCAGCGGAGTTTATTTGGAACGAGGATGGATTACCGGGTAAACAATAAACTGACACTGGGCGGAACATTCATGAACCTGAGTGAAAAGCCATTGACGGCAAAGGTGAATATCGGAGAAGAGCCCATTTCCAATACCATGTGGGGGCTTGATCTGAACTACAGTTCTCCTTCCAGATTTTTAACAAAGATGGTGGACAAGCTGCCATTCATTTCTACGAAAGCACCATCGAGCATTACTTTCTCTGGAGAGTTTGCACAGCTGATCCCTGGACACCCCAGCGCGATCAATGCAGATGGAAGCAAGGGTGGAACAAGTTATCTGGATGATTTTGAAGCTTCCCGTTCTGTAATTGAGTTAAAAGGTGCCATATCCTGGCAGCTATCTGGAACACCGCAGTTGTTTCCGGAAGCGGCGCTTATTGATAACCTGGCTTATGGATACAACAGGGCAAAGATTGCATTTTACAATATTGACCCCAGCTTTTATAATAAGATTTCTTCCAATATTCCTGATTATCTTAGAAATGATAAAACGGAATTGTCGAATCATTATGTAAGGGAAATTCTGGAACAGGAGGTTTTTCCTTTTAAAGAGATTCCTACAGGGCAACCTACAACACTGCCTACACTTGATGTAGCCTTTTATCCTATGCTTCGTGGTCCTTATAACTATACTCCCACAGGTTTTAATTCGGATGGAACTTTAAAAAATCCTAAAACCAGATGGGGTGGACTTTTCAGGCCTATTTCTACCAATGATTTTGAGGCGCTTAATATTGAGTATATCGAGCTTTGGGTAATGGATCCTTATATCTATAAACCTGGTTCTGCTGGTGGGGACCTTTATTTTAATCTTGGAAACATTTCTGAAGATATTTTGAAGGACGGGCGTAAGTCTTTGGAGAATGGCTTGCCCGCCGATGGCGACCCTAGCAAATACGATGAAACCAATTGGGGCCGGGTACCTAAACTTCAGCCGGTGGTGCAGGCCTTTGATAATGATCCTGACGCGAGAAAGGCGCAGGACGTAGGACTTGATGGTTTATCCAATAATGATGAAAGAAAGAAGTTTACCGCACAGATCAATCAGATCAAAGGACAGCTGAATCCGGATGCGGCTGCTAAATTTGAAAATGATCCGTCTTCCGATGACTATGCTTATTTCAGGGGTACGGCACTGGATCAGGCGCGTGCAAAGATTTTAAGAAGGTACCAGGATTATAACGGGCCTGAGGGAAATTCCAAGACCTCAAAACAATCCCAGGATGATTTTGGAGTTGATAACTCTGCTTCTACTTCTTTGCCGGATGGGGAAGATATCAACAGGGACAATAACATGACCCAGTCTGACGAATATTTTCAATACAAGATATCAATGCGCCCGGCAGATCTGATGGTGGGTAAGAAATACATTACGGATAAGGTGACTTCCCAGGTTAAACTGGCCAATGGGCAAACACAGGCCGTCAACTGGTATCAGATCAGGATTCCTATTGCTGATTTTGATCAGAAGATAGGTGGTATACAGGATTTTAAGTCAATACGTTTTATCCGGATGTTCATGACGGATTTTGCAGATACAACCATATTGAGGTTTGCGAAAATTCAACTGGTGAGGGGAGAGTGGAGACAGTACAATTCGAACAATGATGCTTCTCAGATTATAGTAGATCCATCATTGGGCGCCGTAGGTCCTGACAATTCTACAATAGAGATTGCAACGATTAATATTGAGGAGAATGGTAAACGTTCGCCGATTCCTTATGTAGTCCCTCCAGGTATCCAACGGCAGAAAGATTATACCAATTACCAGAACAACACCCAGTTGAATGAACAGTCATTGACCCTTACGGTAAAGAACTTAAGGGATGGCTATGGTAGGGCTACATTCAAAACGGCTTATAGTGATTTCCGTTCGTATAAAAGACTGGAGATGTTCATTCACCTGGAGGCTGTGGGTAATTCGGTGGTTAATGACCGGGATTTGAGTGCGTTTTTAAGAATAGGTACAGATAATCAGGACAACTACTATGAGTACAATCAGCCTTTGGTGGTTACGCAACCGGGGACAAGTAATCCTTACTCCATATGGCCGGACCAGAATAAAATGGACATCCAGCTGGAGTTGTTCCAAAAGGCCAAGCTGGCCAGGAACAGTGCCCGTACATCGACGGGGCAGTTGTGGCCGCCAAATATTCCTTTTGTATATATGGACGGCGAACGTTCGGTTATCATTAAGGGACAGCCCGATATGAGTAAGGTCAGGGTATATATGCTTGGGGTTAAAAACCCACATAAAAACCTCGCCAATCCGGGTTCTGACGATGGTCAGGATAAAAGTGCCCAGTTGTGGTTTAATGAATTGCGGTTAACCGAGTTTGATGAGAGAGGGGGCTGGGCGGCAACCGCAAGGATCAATGCCAAGCTGGCGGATTTTGCGGATGTAAATATTTCAGGTAGTAAATCTACAGTGGGTTTTGGTGCGCTGGAAGATCGCGTAAGTGAACGTAACCGGGCCGATAATATCTTTTTTGATATTTCTTCGAGTATGGAACTTGGTAAGTTCTTCCCTAAGAAAACAGCCTTGAGAGTACCTATGTTTATCAGCTATTCCAAGCAGGTCAGCACGCCTCAGTATGATCCGATGAAACCGGATATAGAATTGAAAAATTCTCTGGATGCTGCGACTAAAGAAGAGAAGAAAGCCATCTTGAATTATGCTCAGGATTATACCACGAGGAACAGTATAAATTTCACGAATGTGAGAAAAGAACGTACAGATGCAAGTAAAAAGGTTCATCTGTGGGATGTGGAGAATTTAAGTGCGAGTTATGCTTATACGAGCTATTCGCACAGGGATTTTATTAATGAAAATTCCATACAGCGTACTTACAGGGCCTCGCTTGCGTACAATTATGCGGGGCAGTCCAATTCGGTTAGCCCATTTGATAAGATCATCAAATCGAATACCCTGGCCTTGCTGAGGGATATTAATTTTAGCTTATTGCCAAGTTCTATCAATTTCAGGATTGATGTAGACCGCTATTATGCAGAGAATAAACTAAGGGACAACAGCCCGGTGAACGGAATACCGATCAATACGACCTATAATAAGAATTTCCTGATCACCAGGGTATATGGGATTTCCTGGAACCTGACCCGTTCATTAACATTGGATTTTGATGCGACTAATTATTCCATCATCGATGAACCTGATGGTAAAATTGATGGGATGAAAAGGGATACCGTGTGGCAGAATTTGAAACGGCTTGGGCGTACGACGGATTATAGTCATAACCTGAACATCACCTATAACTTGCCAATGAATAAAATTCCGGGTATGGATTGGGTGAATGTGGCCACCCGTTACGGAACGAACTTTAACTGGCAAACTGAACCACTGGCTACTTTGAATGATCCAAATATCAACTTAGGGAATACCATTCAAAATTCCAGAACCATTCAACTTAATCCTACACTGAATTTAACCAGTCTTTATAATAAATTTGGTTTCATCAGACGGAATTCCGGACCTGACAAAAGCGGGGCTTCGGCATTCTTTGTGAATCTTTTGACCAGTATCAAGACCATCAATGGGGCGTATACTCAGACTAAAGGGATCTTTCTTCCGGGTTATCTCCCTAGAACGAAGTTTTTTGGGATTGATGGGGCTACGGGTGCGCCTGGATTGGGTTTTGTATTTGGTAGCCAAAGGGATATTAGTCAGATGGCGATCAACAATGGCTGGATTACGACGGATACGCTGCAATCGCAATTGTATATCAATACACTGCGCGAGGATTTGAGTTTAACGAGTACAGTGGAGCCTATTCGTGATCTGCGGATTACCTTAACGGCAAATAAAAACCGGACGCTGAATTATTCGACCAATTTCAGATACAGGGAAAGTACACATAGCTTTGATGAGCTCAGTCCAACCACGACGGGTGATTATAGTGTGAGTTTTATTTCTCTTGGTACTGCTTTTTCTGATAAAAATGGCAGTATTGTTTCCAGGTTGTTTGATAAATTTATGGCCAACAGGCAGGTTATTTCGCAAAGGCTGGGCGGTCAGAACCCGAATTCAAGTGGCAGTGTGGACGGATTTGCAGATGGGTATGGTAAGGAGGCACAGGATGTGGTAGTTTCTGCATTTATTGCGGCTTACACAGGGAAGGATGCTTCTTCGGTGAGCCTGAATTCCTTTCCTAAAATACCGTTGCCTAACTGGAGGATCAATTACAGCGGGCTTACAAGAATTCCTTTCCTGGAGGAATACTTTAAATCTATTGACCTGAGACATTCTTATCGCTCTGTGTACAGTGTAACAGGTTTCAATTCTCTTTTGAAATATGCGGAACGGGATGGTTCGGTGACCAGCAGGGATGATAATCAGAATTTCCTGCCGCGTTACCAGTATTCTCAGGTCACTATTGCAGAGCAGTTCGCTCCCCTGATTAGAATAGATACCCGTTTAAAGAGTAATGTCACAGCTAATTTTGAGATTGGAAGGACCCGCTTACTTGGATTGAGTCTGGCGAATAGCCAGCTGGCGCAGTTGTCGGAGAACAATATGATCTTTGGTCTGGGCTACAGGACTTCAAAGTTCAGGTTCCCTTTTGGCTTATTCAAACAGCTTAAGATGAACAATAACATGGATTTTAAACTTGATGTAGCGGTTAGAGATAATAAGACGGTGATTTACAGGGCAGATGTTGCAGAGGCAGAGGTTTCTTCAGGTGCCAAAAATATTACATTCCGCCCAAGCGTGGATTATATCTTGAACCAGCGTTTTAACGTTAAATTATTTTATGACTCCAATGTTACTAAACCCTATACATCGCAAACATTTAATACCTCCTTTAGTAATTTTGGTTTTAGTTTGAGGATTACACTGAATTAAGGTTGGTATAAGAGCACAAGATTAATTAACTTTGACATAAAAATAAATAAGAATGAATTTTCCATCAGAATTAAAATACACTAAAGACCACGAATGGGTTAGAGTGGAAGGCGCTGAAGCTTATGTAGGTATAACTGATTTTGCACAGCGTGAGTTGGGTGATATCGTTTATATTGATATCAACACCGTTGGCGATGAAGTTAAAAAAGATGATGTTTTTGGAACTGTAGAAGCTGTAAAAACAGTGTCTGATTTGTTTATGCCAGTAACTGGAACGGTTACTGAAGTAAATGCGGCGCTGAATGATAATCCTGAACTGGTAAATTCTGATCCTTATGGAGAAGGATGGATGGTAAAGGTAAGTTTAACGGATGTTGCAGCTGTGAATGAACTGCTGGATGCAGATGCTTACAAAACTTTAGTAGGAGCTTAGAATGAATTATTTAAAAGGGTTAAAATACCAGGTCTGGGCAATTCTCTGGACTATATTTATTTTAATACTTTGTTGCATTAAAATGCCAGACTCTAAAGAGACTGGCATTTTTTTTACAGGGTTTGATAAGTTGGTACATCTTGGTTTTTTTTATGTGCTTACAGTCTTGTTATTGTATGGGAAGATCAATCATCAGCATAGTTATAGTTTCCGTTCGCTTACTATATTTAAGATCATTTTGATCACCGCTTTGGTAGGGGGTGGGATAGAGATGATCCAATACGAATTTTTTCCTTATCGCTCTGCAGAATGGTGGGATTTTGGCTGTGATATGATTGGTGTTGCGATGGGAATATTTAGTTATATTTTATTGCATAAATCTGATTATCATGAAAAGAAAGCTTAGTATTGCTGTATTACTCTGTATGGTTTTGCTGAGTAGTTGTAGTGCTGTCTCTTATACACATCT
>NZ_JAELTV010000539.1 GCF_016429005.1 Pedobacter sp. ASV19 | reverse complement strand
CCCCCCCCCCCCCCCCCCCCCCCCCCCCCCCCCCCCCCCCCCCCCCCCCCCCCTTTTAGATGTGTATAAGAGACAGAGAGAAAACAGTAACTTTTAAAATCAGGTGCCCTTTTGATTTCAATCTTAAACTGCCCAGTTTTAACCGGATTATAAAACGACAAAACCCATACAAAATCAGCCCCAAAGAGTGAGACAGGCTTCGTCTTGGTTCGTAGCTTGTTCGCCCTTTCTGCGACGTAACTTAGGTAAACAGGTACTTTTGTCGAACAAACTACGCTAAAAGGCCGGATCATCGAACAACCAACACAGAACCAGGACCATAGGTGATCGCACACAGAACAAAAGAAAATCTAAACAACAATAATCAAACTTCCCCTTTCACCACCCTACCCGGTCTGCACCCAAGAAAATATGTTTTACTGAGGCGAACCTCAGAATCTGCAAGATTCAGAGGTTCGCCTCAGTAAAACATATTTTCAAAGCACCACATTCACAGCTCCTTCGCAGCAGAACCATACCAGAACCACAAAACAGGTGCTTTTAACGAATTTCACCCCAATCAGCGCCAACTCAGGAATACATCTGCCCCGGCTTCGCCACCTATAAAACCCCTCAACCACACATATTAACTACCTACCTTACAGCATGTTAAAAAAAGTTAAAAGATCTTAAACGACTTGACTTGACAAACGAATAACCTTAATTTGGTTCACATATTTACCTGTATGAAAAAATTAATGCTCTCGCTGGCACTCCTCATTATTGGAGTTTCTTTTTCCCTGCATGCGCAGAACAACAACTACCAGATCAAAGGATTTGTAGTCGACACCGCTTATAGCGCAAAACTTGCTAATTCCAGTATATCCGTACTCAACGCAAAAGATTCCACCCTGGTTAACTTTGGTTTTGCAGCTGAAAATGGTTCCTTTAATATAGATCGGCTCTCTCCAGGACAGTTTATTCTATTGGTTACTTATCCAGGCTACGCAGATTATGTTGAAAATTTCAAACTGGATTCTATGCACAGGGAAAAAAATTTTGAAAAGCTCAGTTTAACGCTAATAGCCAACCTGCTGCAAGGTGTAATCATTAAAGGTAAAGCCACCGCCATTAAAATTAAAGGGGATACTACGGAATTTAATGCCTCCAGCTATGTCATACAGCCCAATTCAAAAGTAGAAGATCTGCTCAAACAGCTGCCTGGCATACAAATCGATAAAGATGGAAAGATCACTGCACAAGGCCAAACCGTAAATAAAGTACTGGTTGACGGTGAAGAGTTTTTTGGAGATGACCCTACTTTGGTGACCAAAAATATACGGGGTGATATGGTGGATAAAGTGCAGGTATATGATAAAAAAAGTGACCAGGCCGCTTTTACTGGTATAGATGATGGCCAAAAATCAAAAACGATCAATATAAAATTAAAAGAAGACAAAAAACAGGGGTATTTTGGAAAAGTAGATGCAGGGCTTGGTACCGATAAGAATTATGAAAGCCAGACGATGTTTAACCTGTTTAAAGGAAAGAAGAAATTTTCTGCTTATGGTACCTTAAGTAATACAGGAAAAACTGGTTTAGGCTGGCAAGATAATAGTAAGTATGGAACCTCCGGTAATATGGAATTCACCGACGATGGGGGCATGATGTTTTATTTTGACGGAGATGGCGGACTGGATTCATTTGATGGCAGGTATGATGGACAAGGGATCCCCCTGGTTAGATCTGGCGGCGCGCATTATGATGCAAAATGGAATACCGATAAAGAATCCATTAATGCCAATTACAAAATAGGATCTATGAATGTAGATGGAACCAAAAATGTGCTTTCCCAAAACAATCTTCCCGGCAATGTGATCAAAAACAATTCTGACGAATCTTTTAACAATTATGCCTTCAGGCAAAAAGGAGATGTCAAGTATGAAATTAAACTCGACACGCTATCTTCCTTAAAGGTTTCTGCCGAGGCAACTTTTAAAAATAGTGAAAAGAACAGTAACTATATAGGTTCGTCCAGAAGAGAGAATGAGGTATTGTTAAATGAGAGTAATCGCAGCCTGGACAATAAAAGCGATGAAAAACTCTTTAAAGCAACCGTTTTCTGGAACAGAAAGTTTAAGAAAAAAGGAAGAAGCATATCTGTAAATTTAACAGAAAACATCAGCAACTCAGAAACTAAAGGATTTTTGAAATCTACCAATAAATTTTACAATGATCAGGGGATATTGCTACCGGACAGTACAAAAATTATAGACCAGTATAAAACCAACCGATCTACAACCAATGTATTCAATTCCAACATCACTTACTCGGAACCTATTTCTGCCTATTTTTCTGCTTTGTTCAACTATGGCTTAGGCATCAACAACAGCTTGCAGGATAGAAAATCCTTTAATCCTTCTGCTCCCGGACAATATACCATATCTGTCTCTTATACACATCTAAAAGGGGGGGGGGGGGGGGGGGGGGGGGGGGGGGGGGGGGGGGGGGGGGGGGG
>NZ_JAELTV010000538.1 GCF_016429005.1 Pedobacter sp. ASV19 | reverse complement strand
CCCCCCCCCCCCCCCCCCCCCCCCCCCCCCCCCCCCCCCCCCCCCCCCCCCCTTTTTAGATGTGTATAAGAGACAGATGTATCCGTAACGACTTACAGCGATCCTTCCAGGACCTGGGAGTTTATGTATTTTAAAGGAGGAGATCCCAAGGCACTTACTTTTTTTGGCGCTGTGGATTCCTATAAATCGGCTTTTATAAATCCATATACAGGCAAAATAACCGGGATCATTGATTATGAAAAGGAATTTTTTGTGATTGTGAAATACTTGCATTGGAGTTTGCTGCTTAATACGCAGTATGGACAACCAATCGTAGGTTATAGTACACTTATATTTGTAATATTACTGATCACCGGAATGATTTTATGGTGGCCTAAAAACCTTAAAAAGGCCAATTTTAATAAGAGTTTTAGAATTAACTGGAAGGCTAAATTTAAACGCTTAAACTATGATCTTCATAATGTGCCTGGATTTTATGCTATGCTGATTACCCTGGTATTAGCACTAACCGGAATGGTCTGGGCAATGAGTTGGTTTCAAACAGCAGTATATGTCGTTGCGTCCAGATCTGTAACACCTCCAAAACAGATCAGCTTTGCTTCAGACTCGGCAACGGCAATTCTAAAGAACCCAGTTGATATTGCTTTTGGTGTTGCAAAGCAGCAATTCCCAGACGCAAGGCGTATTTTCCTGTATGCACCTGATCGGGGAGCTCCAAAGTCGGCCACAATTAGTGTCAATGGATACAGAGGTAAAGAAGATTATTATGATACAGACGTACTGTACTTAGATCAGTTTACTGGTAAATTACTTGGGCGTGAAAATTTTAAAGATAAGAACAGCGGTGAGAAACTTATTCGGATGAATTATGACATTCATGTTGGTGTGATACTGGGCTTGCCCGGTAAAATTCTGGCTTTTATGGGTAGTTTTATAGCCGCAACCTTACCGGTTACCGGATTTATGATCTGGCTTGGACGTAAAAAGAAGAAAAAATCACATTCTACTTCTTCTTATACTCCTTCACTTTAACTGATTTTCTGCCGATGATCTGGTATTCTGTATAATAGGTGTAGGAATCATTTTCGAAACTAGTTTCTTTCTTGATCAGGAAAGGTTCATTGGCTTCCCATTTATAGTTGAAAGTAGATTCATTTCCTCTGCCATCAGCTTCATATCTAACCATGACCTTATTTGCCGGTTCAAAAGACAATACCTCCAATGTTTCGAGTTTACTATTGCGTACATATTTTTTCGTCTCGGGATTGTAGATAAAATATAGAAAAGCATAATAATTCTTAATCCTGTCGGGAAATATTTTTAAGATTTTTAAGTCGAGTATACCATCAAAATTAAGATCTTCAAATTCGATTTCTACCTGGTGATCTGATATGCATTGGTCTAATGAAGTAATTTTTTGGATTAAATTCCCGTTGCTATCTGAAATCTCGAAAGACCTGATTTTATGTGTTTTTTTGGTCTCTGCATATAGCCCCTCGGTCTCGCTTTGATAAATGGTACTCCTGTAGCTGTTTTTTGAGGGATCGTTTTTTTGGGGGGCTTCACGGGAAATTAAATTTACCTGATATTGTTTTTGCCGGTCTGGGCTAAACCAGTTTCCATTAAGGTTCCAGTTGTTCCTGTTCAATAGTAGTTTAAAGTTGCCAGATGTTTTTTGATTGAATTTCCATTAAGAGTTGTATAGACTACTTCTTTTAAGGTCAGAGTATTGTTTTTTAAAGTACCTTCCAGGAAGATGTTTTTGTCTCTGCCTTTTTTTGTATAATAATATGATCCTGTAATAGTATCATTTTGCAGATTGCTTCTTAAATTGATCTCCACAGGATACTGGTCTATTTTGCCCTTAAAATTATGAATCAGTGTAATTTTAGTTTGCTGAGCCTGCACTTGTAGCATAAGAAAGCCGGCAAAAAATAAGAGGATGGTTTTCATAGGAACTGAAATAGGTAAAACGCTGTAAATATAAGTTGAATATGAATGTTAGCTAAGATAGTGTGGATAACAAAAGCAAACATTTCTGTGACCTACTCGTTTTATGGGGTAAAACGAGTAAAATATGGATCCATTTACAATTTGTCTACATGGGGTTAGATTAACAGTATATCCACAGGAGAGTGGTGTTTACAAGGTTTTTAGGGGTTCAAATAAACTGGCAGAACTGTATCATGATGATAGCAATTCAGATAATCTATGGGAAACAAGAGATTGGGTAGATCAAAATTATGTGGACGAAATTGGAAAAGAAATAGAAGAACATGAGTACGTTGGCTCCTAATTGACCATTATATGGAAAGTAAAGGCGTATATTATTCCGGAACCAGTGGTTTGTTGCTCCCTGTTCCAAATAAGGAATTTTATCCGGAAAATTTTAAAACCAAAAGCCGTCTGTGTTATTATGGATCACTGTATAATAGCTGTCTCTTATACACATCTAAAAGGGGGGGGGGGGGGGGGGGGGGGGGGGGGGGGGGGGGGGGGGGGGGGGGG
>NZ_JAELTV010000537.1 GCF_016429005.1 Pedobacter sp. ASV19 | reverse complement strand
AACAAACATATTATTGTTCAGGAACTGCTCAACATGAGGAAAGACCTGAGGGTGATCTTTGTAAAAGATGAAATTGTGCTTCACTACTGGCGGATCAACCTGAAAGATGAATGGATGCCGACTTCTACCAGTTATGGCAGTAAAGTAGACTTTAAGTATTTTCCGGAACACTGGCGTCAGGACATTACCAATACTTTTAAATCGTTACATATCACAACTGGCGCATTTGACATCACCTGGCAAAATGACGATCTGAGCACCAAGCCCATTTATCTGGAGGTAAGTCCCTTCTATCAACCTAATCCGGAAATGGACACCAAAGGAAAAGCGTATGCTTATTACAAGCAGCACTTTAATTTTTCTAACTCCTGGGATGCCAAATACGTTGATCTGGTTTTTAATATCAAATATAAACAGGTCCAGGCTTACTTATAAATTATGAAAGTGAACAAAAGGGTCATTCTGATGACGCCATCCATGAGCAAAGGCGGTGCAGAAACACAACTGTTAAAAGTAGCCCGCGCGCTGCAAGCCAGTAAACACACTGTAATGATCATTTCTCTGAAGCCCATCGATGAATTTAACGGAGAGCTGGGCAGGCTGGGGATTAAGGTGTTGTTTTTGCGGAACTGGACCTGGAATGCCTTTTGGAACATACGAATGCTCTACAGATCGGTTAGAAGATTCCGGCCGGACGTGATTGTGTCCTTTATGTTCGCTGCAATTCTTTGCGCAAGGGTTTTGAAACTTAGCCTTCGCTTCCGGCTCATTTCTTCCATCAGGATTTCTGTTATCCCTGCAAAATGGTATGTGCCTTTTAAATACACGGCCAAACTGGATGACGCAGTAGTGTACAATTCACTGGCCTCAAAACTCAATTTTGAAAGAAGGAAACTGGCGGTAAAAGATGGCTTAGTGATCCATAACGGGATTTCAGTGCCGGACTTGCCAGAAAATAATGAACTGCGTACAAAAGCCGTTGAACAAAGGCATTCCTTATTTAACTGGGTCTGTGTGGGGCATTTCAGATGGAATAAAGATTATGTTACCTTATTTAAAGCAGCAGCTTTACTTAAAGATAAAAGCTACCGGATAACCATAGTTGGTGAATTGAATGGGCAGTTATGGCCGGCACAAATGGTCAAAGACCTGCAGCTTGAAAACCATGTCCGGCTGGAGGGCTTTAAACCAAATACCAGCAGTTATCTGGCAGATGCAGATGCCTTTGTTCTGTCGTCTTTTTCAGAAGGGATGCCTAATGCTATCCTGGAGGCCATGGCCTATGCTAAACCGATCGTGGTGACTGATATAGATGGCAACAGGGAACTGCTTGAATCAACCGCATGCGGGTTGTTATGCAAGCCGGCAGATGCCAATTCATTAGCAAAGCAAATGCGCTGTATTATGGAAATGGATACTGAAGAGCGCCTACGGATGGGTGGTATGGGCAGAGCTTATATTGAATCTGATTTTAGCGAAGAGAAGGTTATGGGACACTGGAAAGATCTTATTAATACATTATGTGTGGAATATTTGGATTGATCGATTATAAAAGCCCAATCGCTGAAAAGTTGATATTTGAAGGCTTACGGCATAGAGGACCAGATCAGCAGCAGTCCCGTACCCAGGATAATGTGGTACTGTACCATACCCGTCTTGCCATCCAGGACCTCAGTGTTACGGGCTGTCAACCCATGAGCTATCACGGACTGGTGATTGTTTTTAACGGCGAGATTTACAACCATATGGAGTTGCGAAGAAAATACAATCTCGAAGCTTCTTCCCATTCAGATACCCTTACTATTTTGATGCTTTTTGAATTGCTGGGCATGAAAATGCTGGATGAGTTTGATGGAATGTTTGCTTTTGCGTTATATGACCAGCATAATCGCAGAATATATTTAGCGAGAGACAGGGCAGGTAAGAAACCTTTATACGTATATGGAAAGCAGGGGAGCTGGGTCTTCTCTTCTGAACTGAATGTTTTAAATCGTTGTGTAAAACCAGAACTCAATTATGAAGCCTTGGCCGAGTATCTCTATTTGGGGCATTTTTATCGGAAAGCAACACCTTATATGCACGTTGACGAACTAGAAAGTGGCCATTACCTGAAAATTGATACATTGACCGGCTATGCTGAAAACATTACCTGGTATAACATAGAGGCAGCTTATCATCAGCAACAGGTATTTTCCTATAAAGAATCTGTGGAGCGGCTGGATGATATTTTACAGGAGGCAGTGCGGCGGCGGATAGACAGCTCGGACCTGGATGTAGGTTCGTTTCTAAGCGGAGGAATTGACAGTGGTTTGGTTACGGCAATGGCTGCAGCGCACAGTTCGAAACTGAAAACGTTTACTGTTAAAGTGAACGGAAGTTTTGATGAATCTGTGCTTGCCCAGCAGGTTGCAGAACGCTACGAAACACAACATACGGTTGTAGAAATTGATTTTTCTGATTTAGATAAAGATATTGAAAAGATCCTCACTAATCACTGTCTCTTATACACATCTAAAAGGGGGGGGGGGGGGGGGGGGGGGGGGGGGGGGGGGGGGGGGGGGGGGGGGGG
>NZ_JAELTV010000536.1 GCF_016429005.1 Pedobacter sp. ASV19 | reverse complement strand
CCCCCCCCCCCCCCCCCCCCCCCCCCCCCCCCCCCCCCCCCCCCCCCCCCCATTTTAGATGTGTATAAGAGACAGATATAAACCTCAATAATGACAGCCTTGCTTTAGAAAAGCTATATATTCAAACGGATAAGCCGTCTTATCTGTCCGGAGACACACTATGGTTTAAGGGGTATTTACTCCAGGCTTCCCTTCAAAATTATGCTGTAAAAAGCGGAATACTTTATCTTGAGCTTGTCAATGATAGCAACCGGCTTTTGCAAAGAATTATGGTGCCGGTATACAAAGGGATGACGATGGGATGTATCCCTATCGATAGGGACAGGCAGGAAGGCAGTTATACCCTGAGGGCTTATACCAACTGGATGAGAAATTTTGGAGAAAGTTATGTCTTCGAAAAACAATTTTACGTGAGTGCAAACTATAGCTCTGCCTGGCTGATCAACTACAGGACATCTACTGAGAACCAACGCAAAATTAATCTGGAACTTCATCTCAAACAGTTTGACCAATTCCCTGTGGGTTTAAGGGAAATACGGTTGTCTGTTACTGGTGAGAAAAGAACATTTTTAAACACCAGGACGGAAACTCTGGCTGATGGCAAGCTGCACCTCGATTTTGAACTACCAGAGAAAACCAGCGCCAAAAATCTTTCCCTGAACATTGAAGACCTTCGCAAAAGCCAGGAAAAACGTAAAATAAGTGTGCCTCTAATCTTGAACAGACCAGAAAAAATGGATCTTCAATTCCTTCCGGAAGGCGGAAAACTTGTTCGCGGCCTGCCTGCAAAAGTCGCTTTCAAAGCGCTCAATGAACAAGGCTATGGCGTGGCCGTAGCAGGAAAAGTGTACAACAACCAACAGCAAGAAGTGGCCGTTTTTAATGCCCAACACGCTGGAATGGCTACATTTGATTTTGTTCCACAGGATATTGGACCTTACACGGCCAGGATCAAATTGCCAGATGGATCATTTAAGGATTATCCCCTACCTGAGGTTAGCCAAACGGGAATCACCCTCCAGGTTGTTAACCCCTTTAACACGGATTCTTGCATTGTAAAGGTGCGTTCCAGCCCCGGTATAGCCAATACCAGCCGACGTTATTACCTGATCGCAATAACCGGAAATATAGTCTGTTGGGGAGCCACGGTAGACCTTAAAAAAGAGGTGTGCAACTATAAAGTAGATAAAAAGATATTTCCAAGCGGAATTGTACGCTTTATACTGACCGACGAAAATCACAGAACCTGGAATGAACGCCGGATCTATAACGATCTTGGAGATCAACTTAATATCCAGTGCAGCGCGAACAAAGCAAGCTACAGGCCTCGGGACAGTGTTGCTCTAGACATTCATGTAACCGATAAAGATGGCAAACCTGTATCCGGTACCTTCTCTCTTGCTGTAACCGATGATGCCCAGGTAAAAACAGATTCTACTGCAACATCTATACTAAGCTATCTGCTGTTGTCATCAGACCTGAAAGGACATATCGAACAACCTGGATATTATCAGAATGCAGTCGGGCAAGCAGATAAATGGCAGCATTTGGACCACCTGCTGTTGTGCCAGGGATGGGCCGGATACGACTGGAGCGAAGCGATCAAGCCTGTTAAAGTGTTCTCCTATCCATCCGAGGAAGAGTTTCTGATTAAGGGAAAGGTAACCAACATGTTTAACAAGCCGGTGGCCAAATCTGAAATTGTATTAATATCAAAAAAACCAGCACTGATTTTAGATACCATAACAAATGACAAAGGCATGTTTACATTTAAAGGCATTTTCCCAATAGACACCGCTTCATTTTTTATCAGCGCAAAAAACAAACGGGGCAAAAGCTTTAATGTAGGGATTGAAGTAGAAGAATTTAAGCCCCCGGTTTTTACATCGGTCCCAAAACGAGACCTGCCATGGTTTGTCAATATAGATACCAGTACGTATTTAGCCGTCAATAAACAGGTCAATCTAAAAAAAGAGCAATTACGCAAAACCGGAGGCAATATGCTGAAGGAAGTAGTGATCAAAACGAAAAGAATAATTAAAGATTCCAAGAACCTCAATGGTCCTGGTCAGGCAGATCTGATCATTGACGAGGAACAGTTGGAAAAAGAAGGTAAAGCAACACTGGGAGATCTTCTGAATAAAAACCTGAAAGGTTTCGGGATACGAAATACAAAAACTGGCTTACCTTACTATGGTGTCTATCGCAGTTTCGTCCATCTGGTTGTAGATGGGATAAATACAGATTTTTTCATTACAGATCTAGCATCCCGTTATCAGTACCTTAAAGATATTTTCGACTATTTTGACGCAGAAGAAATTACAGGAATTGAGGTGATGATGAGTGGAAAATACCTGACGAGTTATGCCATACGCTTTCTTGACCCAATGGAGCACCACTGGGACCATGTCTTCATAGAAGTGACGACCAGGGGAGGCAAAGGCCCTTTCCTGAAAAAGAGTGTCGGAACCTATGTTTATAGATCTATGGCCTTTACCCTGCCTAAAGCCTTTTACTCCCCAAAGTATGCACCAAATAGCCAGGCAGACCAGACTGATATCCGTTCTACTGTATTCTGG
>NZ_JAELTV010000535.1 GCF_016429005.1 Pedobacter sp. ASV19 | reverse complement strand
CCCCCCCCCCCCCCCCCCCCCCCCCCCCCCCCCCCCCCCCCCCCCCCCCCCCTTTTTAGATGTGTATAAGAGACAGTCATACAAGATGCCCTGATGGATGAAATGACTGCGTCCGATCCTTTGGTAACCGGTGATTTTGGTCTGAGGTTCTATGCTGGCGCACCTTTGAAAAATAAAGAAGGACATAATCTGGGTAGTTTTTGTCTGATGGATAAACAGCCCGGAACATTCAGTGAAGAGCAGAAAGAGTTGCTCACTGAACTGGCTGGTGTGGTGATTGATCATATTGAGATGCGGTTGAAAGCCAGGACAGCGAATGCCCAGCAGAATCAGTTGCTGCAAATTGCGGCCCATGATCTCAAGAACCCACTCACAACTATTCCAGTGCGTGCTGATCTGATCAAGCTTAAAAAACATGATCCGGATATGGTAGATAAAATGTGCGATCAGATTAAACAAGCCGGATTAAAAATGACACGGACCATCGATGAATTGCTCACCACATCGAGTATGGAGTCTGGTAAGATTAATCTTTATACTTTTAAACTTGATTTCGGAGAGATTGTAGCCCAGATCGTAGAGTCAAACCAGGCACTGGCAGATCATAAGAAACAGAAAATTGAGTTAAAGATCGAAAAGGATTCGCAGCTGTATGCCGATGAGCAGCGGTTAACGGAAATTATTGATAACCTGATCAGCAACGCCATTAAATACTCTCCTTTTGGAGCTGAAATCGAAGTAAAAGTGGATAAGCGGGATCAAAAAGCTGTTTTAGCAGTAAAAGATAATGGGCCAGGTTTAACAGACGAGGATCAGTCTGAGTTGTTCCAGCGGTTCGCAAGGCTTAGTGCAAGACCTACCGGGGGAGAAAACTCTTCCGGACTAGGCTTGTCCATTGTAAAACAACTGGTAGAAGCCCATCAGGGAAGGGTATGGGCAGAAAGTAAAGGCAAAAACCAGGGCTCTACATTTTTTGTAGAGCTCCCGGCTGTTAATTAGTTTCTAAACTTAAGCCTTCAGGATGAAGGTTTAAGGCGTGTGTTGTCTGTATTCTTAACTTTTCGCATAATTCACCGTCCTCAGCAAGCGATTGCCCGAAGGAAGGAACCATTTTTCTTAATTTCTGTTGCCATTCCTTTGTTTTTAGTTGTTCAGGGAAGCAACGTTCCAATAAGTTGATCATAATGGATACGGCTGTAGAGGCACCTGGTGATGCGCCAAGAAGTGCGGCAATTGAACCATCTGCGGCACTGACCACTTCAGTTCCAAATTCCAGTATCCCGCCATGTTCTGCATCCTTTTTAATCACCTGAACACGCTGACCGGCTGTTTCCAGTTTCCAGTCTTCCATTCTTGCGTTTGGAAGATACTCTCTAAGTGCATCCAGGCGCTCGTCTGAAGACTGTCTCACCTGATTGATCAGATATTTGGTGAGCGGGATATTGTCCAGTCCGGCAGATATCATGGGTAATATATTATTCGCTTTAATAGAAAGCGGAAGATCCAGTAAAGAACCGTTTTTTAGGAAGCGGGTCGAAAAACCTGCATACGGGCCAAATAAAAGTGCTTTTTTGCCGTCAATCATCCGGGTATCCAGGTGCGGTACGGACATCGGAGGTGAGCCCACAGCGGCTTTCCCATATACTTTAGCATCATGACGTTCAATAACTTCCGGATTGGTGCACTTTAGCCACTGTCCGCTTACAGGGAATCCTCCAAAACCTTTTCCTTCAGGAATATCAGATTTTTCGAGTAATGGTAAAGAACCACCACCGGCACCGATAAATACAAATTTAGCTTTCACTACACGGCGTTTTCCGGTTTGTTCATCCCGTACTTTTATTTCCCAAAACCCATTGATCTTTCTTAGTTTTTTAACATCATGGTTAAAATAAAGACTTACATTTTCTTTAGTTTTCAGATTGTTGAACATCATTCGGGTTAATGCACCGAAATTAACATCTGTTCCCAAAGTCATGCGGGTAGCTGCAACTTTTTCGTTTTTGTCACGTCCTTCCATCACCAAAGGAATCCATTCATCAAGTTGAGCCCGGTCTTCCGAATAAGTCATTCCTTTAAATAAATGTGACTTTTGCAATTCCTCGTATCTTTTACGAAGGTAGTCTACATTTTCTTCTCCCCATACGAAACTCATGTGAGGGATGCTTTTAATAAATGATTCGGGTGAATCAATCAAACGGTTTTGAATCAGGAAAGACCAGAATTGTTTGGATACTTCAAAAGACTCGGCAATAGAGATGGCTTTGCTGGTATCTACAGAACCGTCCTTTTTTTGTGGGGTATAATTTAATTCGCAAAAGGCAGAGTGACCCGTTCCTGCATTGTTCCATGCATCGGAGCTTTCTGCTGCAGCTACATCTAAACGTTCGAATATTTCTATGCTTAAATCTGGCTGGAGTTCCTTTAAAAGTACGCCAAGTGTTGCGCTCATAATACCCTGTCTCTTATACACATCTGACGCTGCCGACGAACGTAAAAAAGGGGGGGGGGGGGGGGGGGGGGGGGGGGGGGGGGGGGGGGGGGGGGG
>NZ_JAELTV010000534.1 GCF_016429005.1 Pedobacter sp. ASV19 | reverse complement strand
CCCCCCCCCCCCCCCCCCCCCCCCCCCCCCCCCCCCCCCCCCCCCCCCCCCCCTTTTCAAGCAGAAGACGGCATACGCGATAGAGCTGCCTGTCTCGTGGGCTCGGAGATGTGTATAAGAGACAGGACCAATTCCCACCTGCATGTGGCCAACGAGTTCCCTGCACACCTTCACCCCTCATCTCCAGTGATTTTTTTACCGCCTGTGCCAAATCCTTTGTTTTATCCAGTGTAATCATATTGCCCGGATACAACGCATACAGATGAGCCATATGACGATGATGATCGCGTGGATTATCTGCATCCAGCACCCATTCCTGCAGCTGGCCATACTTGCCTATTTTCAGCGGCATCAGTTTGTTACGTGTTTCTATAAGCTTATTTCGTAAATCCTCATCTATATTCAGCGCAGCAGATGCTTCAATTACATTGGTGTAAAGGTCATACACCATTTCTATATCCTGGTAAGCCGGAACCGTTAATGCTTTATGCTCGTAAACTTCTCCATTTACATTCGAATAGTCTACCGGTTGACCATCTTTCATTTCTACCCCATGTTCGGCCGAAACCGTAGGTGCAATGATGTACTTCCCTTGATAGTCTACCATGTTGTCTAACCAAAACTCTGCAGCTTCTTTCATCACTGGATATGCACGTTTTTTTAAATACACTTTATCTCCTGTAAACAGGTATTGCTCCCATAAATTACGGCTATGCCATGCATTTGCGGATGGATAAATACCCCATAGAATGTCAGATCCAGGAGCTGTAAAGCCCCAGATATTCCCAGTGGCATTACTTACCCAACCTTTAGTACCATAATAGGTCTCTGCCGTTATCCGTCCCGGTTTCATCAACCCTTCTATCCATTCTATATAGGATTCCTGGCACTCTGGCAAATTGGTTGAACCACATCCCCAATACATTTCCTCCAGATTGATATTGCTCTGAAAATTACCTCCCCAGGGTGCAGATTCAAAGGTGTTCCATACCCCCTGTAATGTGGAAGGTAAGGTTCCTGGGCGGGAAGCACTGATCACCAGGTATCGGCTCAGATTGAACCATAATGCTTTGAGTGCCGAATCATCAGTACTTCCTTTTTTCAATTCCTCTACACGCTCATTGGTTGGCTTTTTTTCTAAGGCAGAATCGCCTTTCAAAGTTAATTTAACACGATTGTATAAGTTTTGATAATCAGCGATATGACTGCTTCTTAGGTTTTCGTAACCTTTGGCTGTAGCCACTTTTATTACACTTTCCGTATTTTTATCTGGATGTTCCCCTTTAAAACTTGGGTAATCATATTTATATTCTGTATCTACCGTATAATAAATTGAAGCTTCATTGGCATTTATGACCTGTATACCATCATCACCAACGCTTATCGTTCCTCCATTTTGTACAACCTTCATACGGACAGAATAACGCAAGCCATTAGCAGTAATGAGTCCCGAATAAATAAGCTCATCTTTTTGTTTTACAATTTTATCGGGCTTGTAAGTAAGTGTATGGGAGAGTTTAAATGTCACTTTGTTTTTTGCATTAGCCGTTAAATGCAGGGCTAACACCTTGTCAGGATAGCTGCATAGATACTGTCTATTGTAGGTTACCCCTTCATATTTATACCTGACAAAACCTGTAGAGTTGGACAAATCCAATCCCCTCACATAATCAGTTGCTTTTTTACTGTCTTGATTAAAATCGATCCCCAGGTTTCCTACCGTTGAAAAGTAGCCATAATTTGAAAAGTTGCCTGTCATGTATTGACGAGATAAGGAGTCAGCTGCTGTGAAGTCGTGATTTTTGATCTTTTCCCGAATTAGGGCTATTTTATCCTTTCCGCCTGCGATGTTACCAAAATGATAATTGGGAGAAACGTTAGGTCCACCAGCCCAAAATGTTTTTTCTGCAATATCCAATCGCTCTTTTTCGACACCTCCGTAAAAGGAAGCCCCCATATACCCATTACCTAAGTGTAATGTTTGTTTCGACCAGTTGGTGGCCGGGTATTGAAACCAGAGCGTTTGATCGGGCGTAATCGCACTAATAGCATGCAGCGAACTGGAATACAATACTGTGCATCCAATAAAAACTCTTCTTAAGAATAATTTCATTTGGCAATAAAAATCGACCAATATTTCTACCAAAACAACATCAAATTTGACCAGATGTAAGATACACTGACATTGGGTAAAAGGAATACTACCATCATACCCTCCTTTCATCGCAACCTTCGCATAATCTCCCCAATTTTCCATCCGTAATTTTCCAGGTAAACTTTCTGGTTTTATCCTTTATTAAGAAAACCTCCTCATATACCCTCTTCTGTATTGTATTTTGTTTGACAGACAAATCTGGAAAAATGGTATTGTTCTGATCTGAAGAATGATCCCCCGCTGAAAAAGCCTCCTGATTGTAAATTTGACTTCACTTCAACAGTAGTAAATAGCATGCTAATTTGACGGGATATGACTGTCTCTTATACACATCTGACGCTGCCGACGAACGTAAAAAAGAGTGTTTTGGGGGGGGGGGGGGGGGGGGGGGGGGGGGGGGGGGGGGGGGGGGGGGGGGGGGGGGGGGGGGGGGGGGGGGGGGGGGGGGGGGGGGGG
>NZ_JAELTV010000533.1 GCF_016429005.1 Pedobacter sp. ASV19 | reverse complement strand
CCAATGACTGTGTTAAATACCATTATGGCAGATCAGTTGACTAAATTCAAAGTTGAAGTAGATAAATTGATCAAAAAAGGCGAGAAAAAAGACGTTGCCCTATTAACGATCATCAAAAAATACATCAAAGAATCTAAAGACATCCGTTTTGAAGGAAATGGTTACAGCCAGGAATGGGCAGATGAGGCAGCTAAACGAGGCTTGTCTAACATCAAAACCACTCCGCTTGCTTTGGATGCTTACATCAGCGAAAAATCGACTGAAGTTTTCACCAAAAACAACATCTTCAACGAGCGCGAATTACATGCCCGTCATGAAATCTTGTTAGAAAGCTATTACAAAAAACTACAGATCGAAGCCAGGGTAATGGGCGAAGTAACCAACAGCATGATCATTCCTGCAACCATTGCTTACCAAAATACCTTGCTGGAAAATGCAAAAGGCCTAAAAGATCTTGGTTTAGCTAAGGAAACTTTAGAAGCACCATTGGCCATCATCAATAAAGTTTCTCAGCACCTGGGTGTTCTGAAAACCAATATTGATGCCATGCTGGAAGAACGTAAAGTAACCAACACGATCGAAGATACACGCGAAAAAGCGATTGCTTACGACGAGAAAGTGAAGAGCTATTTCGACACCATCCGATACCATACAGATAAACTGGAGCAGATTGTTGATGACAGTGTTTGGCCTTTACCAAAATTCAGAGAACTGTTGTTTTTAAAATAATACTTTGTTTTGATTTCATAACCTCTGCCCTGAAAAAGCAGAGGTTATTTTTTTGCCCGGAAATCGTGTCAAGATTGCCGCGTTTCCCTATCTTTGCAGCAACATGAGTGATAACAGGTACAACCAACGTGGCGTTTCTGCCTCTAAAGAAGATGTGCATCAGGCCATCAAAAACATTGACAAGGGTATTTTCCCGCAAGCTTTCTGCAAAATCATCCCGGATATACTAGGTAACGACCAGGAATGGTGCAACATTATGCATGCAGATGGTGCAGGCACAAAATCTTCCCTGGCCTATGTATACTGGAAAGAAACCGGCGATATTTCTGTTTGGAAAGGAATTGCCCAGGATGCCATTATCATGAATATTGACGACCTGATCTGTGTAGGTGCCACAGAAAATATTCTGTTGTCTTCTACCATTGGCAGAAATAAAAACCTGATTCCCGGTGAAGTGATCGCTGCCATTATCAATGGTACGGAAGAAATTCTTGCAGAGCTTCGCGAACAGGGGATCTCCATTTATTCTACAGGTGGAGAAACCGCTGATGTAGGTGATCTGGTTCGGACCATTATCGTAGATTCTACGGTAACCTGCCGCTTAAAACGTGATGAAGTGATCAGTAACCACAAAATCCAGGCGGGTGATGTGATTGTGGGTCTTTCTTCTTCCGGACAGGCCAGTTATGAAAAAGAATACAATGGTGGTATGGGCTCCAACGGGCTAACCTCTGCCAGACACGATGTTTTCAACAAATATGTTGCAACGAATTATCCGGAAAGTTTTGATCCGGCTGTTCCTTTTGACCTGGTATTTTCAGGAGGCAAAGGTTTAACAGACCTGGTTAAAATAGACGATCAGACTGAAATCACTGCAGGTAAACTGGTCTTGTCGCCAACACGTACCTATGCACCGGTGATCAAAAAAATACTGGAAAGCTACCGCAGCCAGATCAATGGCATTGTACATTGCAGTGGTGGTGCGCAAACTAAAGTACTTCATTTCATTAATGATGATGTACATGTGGTTAAGGACAACCTCTTCCCTGTTCCGCCTTTATTTGAACTGATACAGGAACAATCCGGAACAGACTGGAAAGAAATGTACAAAGTATTTAATATGGGCCATAGAATGGAATTGTATGTTCCCCGGGAAATTGCCCAGGCGATTATTGAGATCTCTAAAAGCTTTAATATAGACGCTCAGATCATTGGTCATGTAGAAACTTCTGCAGCCAAACAAGTGACGATTAAGAGCGATAAAGGCGAGTTCGTTTATAATTAAAACAGACATTCCGAGAATATAAAAAAACTGATGCTCCAGGTAAAGAATTAACCTGGAGCATCAGTTTTTTTTATGCAATTAAGAGTTAAAGTATCCTGACTTTCCCCAGATATTGGCTATTGCTTCGGCTTTTCCTGTCTTCAGATACAAATGCAAGGTAAACATGAACTTCCTTGCCTGAAAAGCACCTACTTAAAACAAATGTTCCTGTCTTGTTTTGCGTTTTGGCAGCTGATGTATCAAACTCTGCAATTCCTTCTTCCAGATTGTAAGCTACAAACATTGCCCGGTCATCATAAGCATGTTTTCCTGGTTTCCCAGGTAAAACGTGAGGGTATTGGGTTTATAATGAAGTTACGATTATTTTAAAATAAACAATTGGTTGACAAACACATAACAAAGAGTTGATAGGGGCAATGCCCCTATCAACTCCCTATCAACCCCCTATTAAATCCGTATAAAATCTTTGTAGATTATAGTTTGTCCTTTTCCATGTCTCTGGTTCTTTGTGGGCTATAACTTTAGAACCCAGTGTCGCTACATATTTCTATTAAATGAAAATATTTATTTATTGAGATATAATTGGTCATAAAAATTATTATAGCTAAATTTGAAATGCAACCATCAACTATTGTCCAAAAGGG
>NZ_JAELTV010000532.1 GCF_016429005.1 Pedobacter sp. ASV19 | reverse complement strand
CCCCCCCCCCCCCCCCCCCCCCCCCCCCCCCCCCCCCCCCCCCCCCCCCCCCCCCCCCCCCCCCCCCCCCCCCCCCCCCCCCCCCCCCCCCCCCCCCCCCCCCCCCCCCCCCCCTTTTTAATCATCCCGCCACCACCGAGATCTACACCGGCTAACGTTCGTCGGCAGCGTCAGATGTGTATAAGAGACAGCATAATAGTCCTTATAATCTACTTTTGCTCTTTCGTATTGGAATTTGGTATCAAAAGTTAAACCCTTTGTGATTTTCAGATTCAACCCTGTTTGTATTCTTGCACTTAAATTCTGATTCGTCAGTTTTCTTCCGTTGACCTCGCGTAACAGGTTATAAGACCAATCAGCATAGGGAAATTTTGAAGCTGGAATCAGGCCGAGTTGTTCCCGGTTATACGTATTCAGGTTGGTTGCATAGCTTCCATCTGGATTGAACAGCATTTCATATGGAGAAAGGTCCTGAATTTCTGCTATAGTTGCACCACTGCTTTCCATTCTCTTATACTGGAGATTGGCAGAAATATTAAAATTCAAAAAGCTGGCCAGCTGATAACTGTTATTGAAGTTTAAATTGAATCTATCGTATTTATTTTTTACATAGTTACCTTTGTTTTTTTCATAAAGTATAGAGGCATAACTCTTTGATTTTTCTGTACCTGACTGCAGGTTCACATTATACTGATCGAGAATTGCATTTTGCAGCAATAAGTCTTTAATCTGCGAACGATTGCTTATCTTGCTCAAACGATCGAGCCCGGCATTCATATCGGCGGTGCTTAAGGTTCCATTCTTATTGGCATATAAAAGTTCCTGTGCCAGGGTTAAAGAATTGGAGATGTCCCCAAATGAACCGGAGTAAGGAAAAAATGTCCAGTTGTTGTCAAATGCTTTTCTTTCATAAGCCACCTGATCTGCTGAGTTGGCCTGGGTAAGTACCTGATCCAGATTGAGTTTATCAGAAATACGCGTAAAAACATTTGCTTCTACTTTGAGTTTGCTCGTTCCTTTTAGTTTTTTGGTTACAATTACAATAACCCCATTGGCTGCTCGTGCACCCCAAATTGAAGCTGCGGCGGCATCTTTCAACACGGTAACAGATTCAACGTCATTTGGATTGATGTCAGAGAAATCACTTGCTGATACCGGAAAACCATCTACCACAACCAAGGGGCTTTTGTCCGCATACAAGGAGGTATTTCCGCGGATCAGAAAATCTACACTACCGTCTGCCCGTTCTTTGGCCTGCATACCGGCGACCATGCCCTGTAAGGCAGTAGATAAGTTTGAAACAGGTCGGCTATTCAAGACATCCCTGCCAATCTGGGTAAATGAACCTGTTGCACGCTCTCTTGATATGGTTTGATATCCGGTAACCATAACCTGCTCCAGTTGCGCAGGATTAGGCTCCAATGTAACATTTAACATTTTCCTGTCTTTTACCGGCTGCTCTGTCGAACTGTATCCTACATAAGAAAAAATAAGGATATCATTATCTTCTACCAGGATCCGGTAATTACCACCTTGATCTGTAATGGCAATTTTTCCGCTCTTGCGTGCTTTAACACTTACACCAGGCATAGGGATTCCCTTTTCATCCAATACTTTACCAATAATTTCACCCGTTTTTATGTAATTCATTACCCGGTCAAAAAGGTTCGCTTCCTTTAGTGTAATGAGGATCGTCTTATCAGAAATCAGGTAGTCAAAGGGCTGCCCCTCTAAGGAACGCTCCATGACCTCTTCTATTGACGCTCTATCAATCTTAATATTTACCGGCTTTGCTTTCAGCAGCCAGCTGTCATTGAAAAGAATCTGATATTTGCTTTGTTCTCTGATCTTTAACAGTACATCTTTTAAAGAGGCATTTTTTTCTGAGAGCGTAACTTGCTGGGAGTAGCCCGCTGCGGTAACTTGCAGGCAAGCAATGGTTAAAATAATTGCAGTGAGTTTCATAATTAAAATCGTTTTAGATTTTAAAAACCGGAAGCACCGGCCATTCTTCTTAGGGCCATGCAGGTTATTGCATAGAATAATGAATTCCATATCTTTGGAAGGTTAAGGTGGTTGATTGTTTAGTTGAATTTGCGTTTAATTGCGGTCTTACTGCCTTAATAGAACCGGACTGCGTGGCTGCGCAGCCGGTTTATTTTTTTGGAAATTTCTTCTTAAGAGTTTCCGGCATATCTATAGTATCACTGTTACATAGGCATCTATTTTTTAATCGAGGTTTTCAAAACATTATTTTGCACTTTAAATTTCACATTTGCGGTAATTTCAAGCATTTGTAAAACGCGATATAGAGACTCGTTCCTGGATATATAACCTGTGAGGCGAAGATTTGGAACACCACTATAATCGACCTTGATATTATACCAACGGTTAAGCTGTTTAAGTATATTGCTCAACTCCATCGCATCAAAAAGAAAGTTTCCATTTTTCCAGGCTATAACCTCCTGCAGATTGACAGGTTTTACAATAAGCTTTCCCGAGTTTAACTCCGATTGCTGTCCAGGTATTAAGACAATACCTGTCTCTTATACACATCTAAAAAGGGGGGGGGGGGGGGGGGGGGGGGGGGGGGGGGGGGGGGGGGGGGGGGGG
>NZ_JAELTV010000531.1 GCF_016429005.1 Pedobacter sp. ASV19 | reverse complement strand
CCCCCCCCCCCCCCCCCCCCCCCCCCCCCCCCCCCCCCCCCCCCCCCCCCCCCCCCCCCCCCCCCCCCCCCCCCCCCCCCCCCCCCCCCCCCCCCCCCCCTTTTAGATGTGTATAAGAGACAGGGCCGATACAATCTGTTAAGTGGATTAAATTAATTGGTGCCCTTCCGTTGGGTATGGCTTTTTTTCCAGCAAAGAAGTGTCCAGGGAGTCTATCCGGTCCGATAAGACCACCGAAACGAATAATTGTGGTTTCGAAGAATGTTGTGCCTTTTAATAGTTGTTCTGCCTGGAGTATTTGTTGTGCAGATGGTGTTTGTGGTCTGGGAATGGTGTCTTCATCGACAATCTGATTCTCTTCCTGATAAACAGATGTCGAGCTGATGTACAAAATTTGCGCTATTTTATATTGTATAGCGAAATCTGCAATTTTTGATATTTTACTAGTGTAGGATAGAAGGTGATCGGAGTTTCTCTTTGGAGGAAGGCAGACGATCAACAGATCTGATTTGAAAAAATCTGATGCGTCGATGGAATTTCCTGGATCAAGATTCAAGAGGTAAGCGCCAATACCTGATTCGGTCAATAAACTTAATTTATCCGGGCTTGTAGTTGAACCTTTGACATGGTAGCCTTGGGCCAGTAGTGCTTTTGCCAGTGGAAGGCCGTACCAGCCACAACCTAAAATACTAATTGATTTTATCTGGGAGGTTTGCATATGATTGATTGGTGGAAGACGTATGAGTGCATAAAAAAGGGGCTATGCATAAGCAAACCCCTGGATATTTTAATAATATTAAGACTATAGAACGGTTACATTTGAGGCTTCAGGTCCTTTTTTGCCATCGTTAAGTTCGAACTCTACACTGTCTCCTTCATTTAGTTCTCTGAAAGAATCTCCTGCAATAGCAGAAAAATGCACGAATATATCTTTACCTCCTTCTTCTGGCGTGATAAAACCAAAGCCTTTTGAAGAATTAAACCATTTTACTTTTCCTGTTTTACGCATATTAAATTATATATAGTTTGATGTGAAAGTACTGAAATAAAAATGAATATCGCAATCTGGTGAAATTGCTTGGACCATCATTGATGCAAACCTTTCATTTATCCTTTTGTTTCTTCTGTACAATGCAATTCAGGATTGTACAGTATATAGGAAAAGGAGGTGATTTATGAAAAAGCAGAATCTGGTTTGGAAAAAAAATATAAAACATACAATTGCAAGTCAGGAAGATGGCGAAGAGAACCTGGGATTAGATGCAGATCATTCTTCTAATCCCCTGTATAATAGCTTGAACGGCGATAATGACTGGATTTCTCATAATCCGGATGGGGAGGAAGATCGTATAGACAGGGCCGGTTTTGAAGCGGAGAATTCTATCATGAATAAGTAAAAGAAAAGATTTGGCATTATTTTGTTACAATACCTGATCTATTGTTAAACTAACACGCAAAACAATGAAAAGGATAATATCAATTGTATTACTTACTGCTGTAGTGATGGCATCTTGCAGCAATAAGCAGAAGGAAGAAGAAGCAAGACAGGTTGCTATTAAAATGGTAAAAGATAGTCTAAGGCTTGACAGTTTTAAGAAAGCCGAAGTAGCTAAAAAGCAAGAAGAACAAAGACTTGCTCAGGTCGCGGAAGAAAAAAGGGAAAAAAGAACCTTGCTGCTTTCTGAGCAAAGAGAGGCGTCTGCTTCAAACGGGGTAGCTACAAGTTCGTCTTCCAGTGGGCAAACTGTACATAAAAAGAAAGGATGGAGTGATGCAGCTAAGGGGACACTCATAGGAGGGGTTGCCGGTGCTGTGGGTGGTGCTATAATCGACAAGAAGCATGGTAGAGGTGCGTTGATTGGTGGTGCTGCCGGTGCGGGTGCAGGGTATTTAATTGGCCGCGGAAAAGATAAGAAATCAGGTCGGGTTCAGTCCAACTAAATTTGACGAGATCAAAACATAAATTAGATCACAACTTGAAAAATCACGCTATTCTGCGTGATTTTTTCTTTTAGAAGCATTTTTAAATGAAATTTACTAATGGGGAGATATAACCTCAGCTAATTTTAGAATGTGGGGAAATTACTCAACTATATAAAATGGGGAAATGCTCATTTTAATAATCCAATTAAACTAAAAATAGCTTTCCGCTAATTTAACTGCCGGTTTTTAAAATATTCTCTGCAGCACAATCATCTTGGCTTGATTTTTTTACAGTTCTCTGTGTAAACAAAGCCTTATGAAGAAAAATTTCCTATTGTTATTCACTGTCGTTTTGTGTCTGTTTAGCTGTAAAAAGGACAGCCCTAATGATCCTTTGTCTGGAGTAGTCTTTAATAAAGAGGGCGTGCTAAGGGTAGAGTGCAACCAATGCGTAATTAACTATACCGTATCCGATCAAAAAGTTAATGCCACAATTAACAGTGGTAGCAAAGATCTTTCCTTTACCTATTTAGACGGGGCGCAATTAAAAACCCAGTTGCTCTCTAAAGAAGCTGTCTCTTATACACATCTAAAATGGGGGGGGGGGGGGGGGGGGGGGGGGGGGGGGGGGGGGGGGGGGGGGGGGG
>NZ_JAELTV010000530.1 GCF_016429005.1 Pedobacter sp. ASV19 | reverse complement strand
CCCCCCCCCCCCCCCCCCCCCCCCCCCCCCCCCCCCCCCCCCCCCCCCCCCTTTTAGATGTGTATAAGAGACAGCCATCGCTGTTGTATACCGGGAAAATAGGCGAATAATGTAAGGCCGAAGCTACAATTCCGCCTGCGGAATATGCACCGTTTGCATTCACTCTCTTTTCATTGATTACCGAGGGTGAAAGGTTCACACCATATCTGAATGCCCCTTTTTTTCCTTCTAAATTTAACCTTCCGCTGTAGCGTTTAAATCCACTGTTCAGGATAATCCCATCCTGATCAAAATACTCCATTGAGGCATAATATTTTAACAGCTCACTCCCGCCCGCAGCAGAGATAGAATGGCTTTGAATTGGAGCTACCCTAAAAATCTGGTCTTGCCAGTCTGTATTGGTTAATCCCTGCTGACCTTGCAAATAAGGGAGTACTTCCAGGGGCATTACTGCACTGGTGTTCCCAGCTCCGGCTTTCAACAAACGGGTACTGTTGTTATCATTTAAACTATAAGGGACAACCGGAAGCCCTAATGCTATATTTTTACGGTTTATGGCATCCATAGCATCAGCATAGGTATTATTTCTGGATTCCAGCACCATTTGTGCGTACTGATAAGCATCCATCATCTTGATCTTATGAGAGATAGACTGCCATCCCGTATAGCTGTTTACATTGATAGTCGACACGCCGTTCTTCCCTTGCTTAGTGGTAATCAAAACCACACCATTTGAACCCCTTGAGCCATAAATAGCTGCAGAGGAAGCATCCTTCAGCACTTCAACAGAAGCAATATCATTTGTATTTAAGTTGTTGATGTTATCATTAGAAATAGGTACACCATCAATCACATACAAGGGATTTGACCCGGCTGTAATAGTACCTACCCCCCTAACTTTAACAGACAATGCGCCACCGGGTGTCCCTGCGCCCTGTGACACCTGGACTCCTGCCATTTTACCAACCATGGCTTCCGCAACATTGCTAACAGGCTGGTTCTCCAGATCTGAAGATTTTAAGCTTGCAATTGCAGTAGTTACATCCTTTTTCTTCTGGCTACCATACCCAACAATAACCACGTCAGACAAAGAGGCTGAAGAAGGGTTCAACTGGATGAGCAATGTAGCTTGTTCCCCTGCTTTGAGCACATAGTTTTCAATCGTTTTAGTTGAATATCCAATATAAGAAGCACTAATGTTGTAAGGCACTCCCGCAGAGAGGCCATTAATTAAAAACTTACCGTCCTTATTGACGATGACTCCTTTTTTCTCGCTGGTTTTGGTATTCGTTAAAAAGACAGAAGCCCCAAGGAGAGGTTGTCCTGTTTCATCCTTAACAATCCCGGTTATCTCAGAAGTTTGCTGAGCCCAGGTTTTGGCCGATACTGCCATAAGCAGCAGGCAAAAAAACAAATGTGTAGTAAATTTTCTATGCATAATATGTGGTGATTTGGTTGTTTTTTCGACAAAATATTCCCTGTCCGCTATTGGAGCAGAATAAATTATAATCATATAGTTCTGGGTTTACTTACTAATCAGGTAGCCGTCGTCTGTTTTTGTTTGTTTTAGTTTATTTAATTCAGCTATTTCTTCAAGTATGGTGTCTATGGATGTTGTTAATTTCAAACTTCCCGTAAAGGACATCTCTTTCAAATCATCAGCGTGATATTTAATTTTAACTTTATAATGTTCCTCTAACCTGGCAAAAACGTCAACCAAAGAAGCCTGGGTAAAATTCAGCTCTTTAATTCTATTATCCTGTCTAATTTCAGTTCTACTGTTACTAACTCTTACTTTGTTCAGCTTAAGATTATAGACCAGTTCACTGCCAGGTAAAAGTACTTTACTAAAATGCATCATCTTCTGAGCAGAGTCTATATTCTTTACCCAGACTTTTCCGGTATGCAACTGGACTTTTATAAATTTGCCTTTTTCCAGTGCGGTGATTGTAAAAGATGTACCCAGAGCAGTCGTAGAAATACCATTAGCGTAAACTACAAATGGGTGTACCTTATCCTTGGTTACCTGAAAAAAACCTTTGCCCTTTAGATAAAGTTCCCGTTTTTCGTTCCCAAATGGCAAGGTATACCTCAATTCAGCTCCTGGATATATCTTTACCGTTGAACTATCCGGCAGTTTAATCTCCTGACTATATTCAGTATAATTTACAATTGATTTCCAATGAATTGAAGCTGTCTTTTGATTGATCTGGGATTGAACTTTAGCTGGAGTGAAATCAGTAGAATTTTGGTTCGCTTTCCATAGACCAATGCTTAGTGTGGCAAGAATAAGCGCAGCAGCAGAAATCCCCTTTATCCAACCTAAATTATAGGTATGTGGTTTTGTGTGTGTTTTCACCACAGCAAACATCTTTTCGGTTTTTTCCGAGGAGATGTTTGCGGCCGGAACCTCATCCCCTGTCTCTTATACACATCTGACGCTGCCGACGAACGTAAAAAAAGGTGTGTGGGGGGGGGGGGGGGGGGGGGGGGGGGGGGGGGGGGGGGGGGGGGGGGGGGGGGGGGGGGGGGGGGGGGGGGGGGGGGGGGGGGGGGGGGGGGGGGGGGGGGGGGGGGGGGGGGGGGGGG
>NZ_JAELTV010000052.1 GCF_016429005.1 Pedobacter sp. ASV19 | reverse complement strand
CCCCCCCCCCCCCCCCCCCCCCCCCCCCCCCCCCCCCCCCCCCCCCCCCCCCCCCCCCCCCCCCCCCCCCCCCCCCCCCCCCCCCCCCCCCCCCCCCCCCCCCCCCCCCCCCCCCCCCCTCTTTTAATCATCCGGCCCCCCCCGCGATCTACACCGGCTAACGTTCGTCGGCAGCGTCAGATGTGTATAAGAGACAGCGTCTGGACAGCGAGAAGTTCATTACCTCTTTTATCAGCATCCTGTTTGTGAGCTTGATCGGAATGGTCTTTGTTATTGTTTATTCTGTTGCGGTAAGCTATAAAGTGACCCTGATTTATTTTTCTGCTATTCCGATCATCAGCTTTGTGAGTTGGTTCCTGAGCCGGAAAATAAAAACGATACAGAAAACCATCGTTGCAGAGACGACTGCGCTTGCAGGTTCTACAACTGAATCTTTGAGGAATATAGAACTGGTGAAAAGTCTGGGTTTGGCCAATCAGGAAATTGAAAGGCTGAACAAGACGACTTATAAAATACTGGGGCTGGAGCTCAAGAAAGTGAAATTTGTGAGGAGTATGAGTTTTGTACAGGGAACAACAGTTAACCTGGTACGGAGTACCATGGTGGTGGTCCTGCTGATCCTGATCTTTGAGAACACCATTTCTCCTGGACAGTATTTCTCTTTCTTATTCTATTCATTTTTCCTTTTCGGACCGCTTCAGGAGCTGGGCAATGTGATCCTGTCCTGGAGAGAAGCTGAAGTATCACTGGGTAATTTTAAAAGGATATTAAGCACGCCGATAGATGTGAAGCCAGAAAATCCGGTGAAACTGGATAAGATCACCAGACTTTCTTTCGCAAATGTCAATTTTAAACACCTGACAGGAAGAGCGAATGCCTTGAATAATATTAGTTTTAATACCCGGAATGGGGAAACCATTGCTTTTGTTGGGCCTTCTGGTTCTGGAAAAACAACCCTGGTGAAATTACTGGTGGGCTTGTACCAGCCTATGGAAGGGGAGGTTTTTTATAATGAGATTTCCGGTAAGGATATTGATCTGGATCAGCTGAGAGAAAAGATTGGTTTTGTAACACAGGATACGCAGTTGTTCTCCGGTACGATCCGAGAGAACCTGCAGTTTGTGCGCCCTCTGGCTACAGATGAAGAGTGTATGCGGGTATTGCAACAGGCGGCTTGTCATAACCTGCTGGCCAGAGCCGATAAAGGCCTGGATACCGTAATTGGTGAAGGCGGGGTGAAAGTATCTGGCGGGGAAAAACAACGTCTGTCCATTGCCCGGGCCTTACTTCGCCAGCCGGATATCCTGGTGTTCGACGAAGCGACTTCTTCCCTGGATTCTTTAACTGAAGAAGAAATTACCGGTACCATCAGGGAGATTTCTGAACAAACCAGCCATATGACCATCTTGATTGCGCACCGCTTGTCTACGATCCGCCATGCCGACAGGATCTTTGTGCTGGAGAAAGGCCATATTATAGAGCAAGGCAAACATGAAGACCTTTTAGAAGAAAAAGGGCTGTATTTTGCCATGTGGCGCCAGCAGGTGGGTGAACGTGTTGAACACGTTTAGACCGCTGCAGGCTCTGTTTTGCTGCCACTGATGTCGTCGAGGGTTAAGCCCAGCAGGCTCTTGGTTTTGGAGTAGGTAATTCCGGCCACAAGGATGGTCATGCAGCCTCCAAATACCACAGCAGGGACGGTTCGCATGAGTCTTGCCGTAAGGCCGGATTCGAAGGCCCCGATCTCGTTGGAAGAACCTATGAACATGCTGTTTACTGCAGAGACCCGCCCGCGCATTTCATCGGGAGTAAGTAATTGCATAATGGTAGACCGGATCAACACGCTGACGCTGTCAAATGATCCTTCTGCAAAGAGGAACATCAGGGTCAGGTAGAAGTTCTTGGACAGGCCATAACAGATGATACTGGTGCCAAACCCAACCACAGCAATGAGGAGGTTTCTCCAGGGTTTCCTCATTGGGGAGATGCGTGTCATTACAAACATGGTGAGGACGGCTCCAGCTGAGGCGGAAGCCCGCATAAAGCCCAGGCCCTCGGAGCCCACTTTTAAAATATCATTGGCGAAAACCGGAAGCAAAGCTACCGCGCCGCCAAAGAAGACGGAAAAGAGGTCCAGGCTCATCGCGCCAAGCATCATTTTGCTTTTAAATACAAATTGTACGCCCTCGGTGAGGCTTTTCATGATGCTTTCTTTAGGGATATATCTTGGCGGGTGTTTTTTAAGAAAGGCAATACAGCCCAGGGCGATCAGAATAAAGAAAAGAATAACACAATAGGTAACGGTTACTCCAAAGAAGGCATAGATCAGGCCACCTATCGCTGGGCCAATGATAGAGGCGGTCATATAGGCAGAACTGTTCCAGGTACTTGAATTCGGGTATAGCTCTTTAGGTACAACCTGCCCCATGATAGAGAAGGCCGCCGGACTGTAAAAGCCCCTGGCGATACCGATTCCAAAGACCATGAGATACATAATTGGAACGATATATTTGAAAGGCACATAGGTGTGCATTTGCTGCAGGGTAACAATGGTCATGACCAGGGAGCATAGAAATACGCCGATAAATATCTTCAGCAGCAAAGCTCTTTTTTCAGATTTATCGGCGATGTAGCCACCGTATAAGGCAATTCCAATAGAAGGGATAGCTTCACAAAGACCAATCAGTCCAAGCGCGAGAGGATCTTTGGTGAGGTGATAGATGTGAAAGCCGATGATCACGGCTTGCATCTGATAGGCAAACGTAAAAAAGAAACGCATGCCCATATAGGAGCGGAATTCTTTGAAGCGCAGGGCCGCATAGGGGTCCTGCTTGTCTAGGATGGCAGAGTCTTTCAAGAGGAAATATTTTGAACAAATGTAGTTCTCCTGAAACTAAAGAACTATCATTTGTGTATAAAATTTCCGCTACATGATTTTATTGAAGAAGGCTTTGTAGGCTTCCTGCAGATCTTCTGCCTGATTAATGGCGGCTGAAGCAGCAATACCGAAAATACCGGTCTGCATCAGGGTATCCACATCCTCCAGGCTTACACCGCCAACGGCCAGGACAGGGAGTTCCAGTTTCAGGTTGTTGAGTACGGCAATCGCTTTTTCATAACCCTCTACACCCAGAAGTGCGGCGTTGTTGGGTTTGGTGGTGGTGATCTGGAAAGGACCAAAGCCGGCGTAATCTACACCCTCTTTATACAGACGGATCAAACCCTCTATGGTGTTGGAAGAACCACCTATGGTATATTCTTCGCCCAGTTGCTTGCGCAGCTCGATGAAATTAGCCTCCATGTCTTCAATATGAAAGCCCTGGATATCGGCTTTACCTTTCAGGTGGATATGATCTGTGACGATCAGGGTAGCTCCCCAATCGTCACAAATAGTGGCAATTTGCTCTATGTCTTCCAGCAGTTCTTCATCCTTTTTGGTCAGGCATCTGTATTGTACCCATTTGGCGCCAGCTTCGCAGGCCAGTTGTGCTTGTTGTACATGGCTTAAAGCTGGGATATCATGGGTAATGAACTGTAGTTTTTCTATATATTTCTTCACGTTGTGGGATTCTGTTGTTAAAACTTCAAATTTAGAGAAAGTAACAGGTTGGTACCAGCCTGTGGAAAATAAAAGTTTTCTGTAGTGGTATTTCCCTGGTACATGGAACTGTAGGTATAGCCATTGCTCTCGTATTTTTTATCAAAAATATTATTCACCAGCAGGCCAAGGTTGATATTTTTAATACCGAAAGCTTTAAAATCGTAGCCAGCACGCAGGTTGCTTACAAAATAACCCTTTAGTTTCCTGGATTCATTTTGTGTATTGTCCATATACTGTTTGCTGACATATTTGTTTTGGAAGCCAAAGGCCAGACCTGCAACAGGTTTGTAGGCCAGCTCTGCGAAGAGTACGGCTGCCGGAGAGAAAGAGATGTCGGGAGAGGTGTAATTGGTGGTCACCGTTTTGGTGATGTCTCCGTCGTCATTGTATTCGTACAGGTAATCAAGGTAGTTTTTGATCTTGTTCTTGCTGAGGGCTGCATTGGCATTCAGCACAAATTGTTTGCTCAGGATATAGGAGGCGTCGAGTTCAAGGCCTAGTCTGTAGCTTTTGGACACATTCTGGCGCAGGGCTTCTCCCACGTCGTTCAGTGCGCCGGTGAGCACCAGCTGGTCTTTGTAGAACATTCCATATACATTCAAACCGGCATTAAAGCGTTCTGTTTTAATCCGGTAACCTGCTTCTACATCATATAATCGTTCTGGCTTTGGAAATGCGTCTGCTGGAGCGTTTACATAATCATCTCTGTTGGGTTCTTTATTAGCTACACTGAAGGAAGCATAAATATTGCTCTTTGTATCAATGAAATAAGTGGCACCAAATTTTGGATTAAAGAAGTTGAGCTGGTCCTTGATGTCAAGGGCATTCAGGTTTTTTTCTGTACCCAGAATCTTGTAGTCCAGCCTGCGGAACTGCAGGTCGGCAAAAAGGCTTAGTTTTTCTACCGGGCTGTATACGGCTTTTCCATAAACATTAAAATCTGTTTTATTTCCGGTATTGTCGTAATAGTGGTCGCCGTATTTGCCGTTGGAAGCGTACTGTGCCCAGATGATTTCTCCGAAGTGCTTTCCGTCGTATTTGTTATAAGCGCCGCCAAGGGTAAAGTTTAAATTGGATTGCGGGCGGTAGTTGAAATTATAAGTAACCCCATAGAAATTATTGTCCAGCCATCTCCTGCGGATCAGATCGGTGGTGGTCTGAGGTTTCCCGTCAACATTAAGGTCTGCTAAGCCATAGTTTTTAAATTTCTGATCTGTTTTATATTCTTCATAATAGCCTTTGCCGTCGGTGTAATGCAGCGCACCATTAAAAGAGAACTGGTCATTAAACTGCCGTGCATATAGCAATTGGTAGTGGCTTTGCCAGTAATTGTCGGTTTGGTCTTTGTAGGTGAAGGAATTATAGGTGCGGCTGCCTGAGTTCAGCAGGTTGGCGGCATCTGCGTCGCTAAGCCAGTTTCTGGCAATATAAGCTTTCATGCCCTCCACATCGCCGTTCAGTCTGGATTCTGGAATTCCGTTCCAGGCTTGGTAGGTTTTTTCAGATCCGGAGAAAACATTTAAACGGAGCAGGTCCTTTTTACCCTGGTACGCGCCAGAAAGAAAATAGGATTTTAAGGTAGAGGCTGCACGGTCAATAAAGCCGTCGGAACTGATCCTGGACAAGCGGCCATCGAAACTGAATTTATTGTCGATTAAACCGGTTCCTACTTTAACGGTATTTTTTAGGGTATTGAAGGAGCCGTAAGTATTGTTTAATTCCGCATATGGTTGTGCAGAAGGCGCCGAGGTCTGTACATTTAAACTTCCTCCGAAAGCCCCGGCTCCATTGGTAGAGGTACCTACGCCACGCTGGATCTGGATGTTCTCTACAGAAGAAGCAAAGTCAGGCATGTTTACCCAAAAGGTACCCTGGCTCTCACTGTCATTATAAGGGATACCGTTCAGGGTAACGTTGACCCTGGTGGCATCACTGCCTCTGATCCTTATGCCGGTATAACCTACGCCTGCGCCAGCATCGGAAGTGACCACTACGCCGGGTGTATTGTTCAGGATAAAGGGAAGATCCTGTCCAAAGTTGTTTTCTTTGATGTATTCCTTGCTGATGTTTTTATAGGTTGTGGCCGATTTTTCATTGGCACGGGTTGCGCTTACAATCACTTCATCGGCAAGATATGCGGATGGGATGAGCGTAAAATCTGCACGGAGATCTGCTGTCAGATTAACACTACGTTCTGTGCTGTTGTAACCAATAAAACTGACAATCAGGGTGTATTTTCCTGGTTTCAGGTTCTGGATCTGGTAAGCACCCTCTTGATTGGTGGTTGCGCCAAGGCTCTGGCCTTTTAACCGGATACTTGCGCCTGGAAGGGCTTGTTTGCCGGATTCTGATACTCTTCCTGAAATAGAGAATTGTGCCTTTGCAAATACAGGGAACAGCAGCACAGCAATGGCTGCGATCAGTAATTTTTTCAATTTTTTTTATTCCTTTTTAGTTAAACCTTCTGTGAGCAGGGGTACCCACAGTTTAGTTAAACTCCATAACTCCAATCCCTACGCCGGCATTATCCGGATCAGGTGCATACATCTCAACGTTTTTGGTTGCTTACAGATGTAATGGGTATGATCTCAGCCCGTTTTTGTGTTTTTTACAAAACAAGGCACCCCTTTTGATAAGGCAAAGGTATTGAATTTATTTTAAAAGGAAGTGATCAACTGCTTTCAATGCATTTTTGAAGCGGTCTTCTACTCCGCTGATGACAATATAGTTGGCATTCAGCGCTTGAAGTTCGTTGTGCCAGATCTGCATAAAGTGTTCGCGGAGGTGCGGAAAATCTCTCAGAGGATCTTCCTGCCAGGGCAGGTCAATGTCCATGAGCAGATACAGATCATAGGGGCGTTGTGGTAGTGCATCCAGTACAATCTGTGGAGTTTCTCCCATCATTTCATCGCTCCAGATTTTAACCGTAAGAAAAGTGGTGTCACAAAAAATGAAATCTTTTTCGGCAGTGGCCAGAACAGATTCTTCCAGGGCTACCTGACCATGGAACATATTGATCTCATCCTGAAGGGTACATGGTTCTGTTAGTGCGGCACAATAGTAGCGGGCATATTCTGCAACCCAGGCGGTTTGGTAATGCCTGGCGAGTTGCTGGGTGATGGTCGATTTTCCGGTACTTTCCGGGCCGACAACAGCGATTTTTTTAATTGATTTGCTCACGGTAGGTCTTCCTCCAGTCTAAATAGCCAATAATGGCGAGAATAATTAATACAAAATAGAGAATTGCTGTAAGAGAGAGGTGTTTGTGGATGTATAAGGGGACATAGCAAATATCCACAACGATCCACAATATCCAGTTTTGAAGGATTTTTCTGGTCATGAGTAATTGTGCGACGAAACTCATGGCCGTACAAAAGCCGTCAATGTAAGGAACATCGGTATCGGTATATTTGCTGAGGAAAAGGCCCAGCAATACGGTCAGGACAAGAATTCCCACTATGATATAAAGCCATTGTTTTCCTTTGATACGCTCTATGGGCTTTTCTCTGGCAGTTTTCTTTTTGAGCCAGTAATACCAGCCATAAAAAGCAGTGGAAAGAAAATAGAATTGTAATACCGTATCACCGTAGAGTTTGCTTTCATAAAAAACAATACTGTAGGCCAGTACGCTGATGATGGAAACCGGCCAGTTCCAGATGTTCTCTTTTGCAGCAAGGTAAATGCAGATGAATCCACTGATGGTCCCTACCCATTCCAGCAGGCTGGTTTGCTGAAACTGACTGATCAGTGATTGAAGAAAGGGAATGTCTAAAAGAAGCATGGGCCAAATGTAGCTAACCCGGACCGTAAAAAAAATCCGGCAGGGAATCCTTCCCGGCCGGATAATAAACCAAACAAACTATTTATGAAGAATACCCTCTTTGCAATATATTGCTGAGGATGTTTTTGTGCTGTTTTTGCAAACAACTACATGGAAAACGGCAATTGTTAAGGTCTAGTACCCGGATTTTACTGCCGGTTTATTTCGTGACGCTTTGATGACTTCTTGCTCCCGGACTAAAACAATTTTTGTTTTTATTTGCTATATGGAGTGTAATGTTCATCTTTAGCTTAAATACTTGCACCATGAAGTCTATAAAAATTGTAACACCAGTAGCCTTGACCCTGATTAGCTTGTTGTTTTCTTTTACATTGATCAGAAAAGGTGGCGTACAAGGAAAAATCAGCCCTGCAGAAGGGATACAACAGGTGCTCCTTATTCTGGGAACAGATACCTTGAAGATTCAGTCTCAAACCGGAAATTTTAAGGTAGATAACATTAAAGCCGGTACATATAAATTGCTGGTGAAAACCCAAATGCCCTATAAAGATTTTACCATTACAGAGGTGCCTGTGATAGACAGTGCCACAACCGATGTAGGTCAGATTCAGCTGTTGAGATATTAGCTTGCAGGGGCCCTGTTTTGCCTCACAGCTTTTTTTGAAAAAACCTATACGTTATAGGACCTAAAGCTGTATCTTTGCATCCCGACAGAACAGTCGGGATCTTTCTTGTAGCATAGAAAATCTCGAGCGCAAAATTTTAAAGCCAATATGCCAAGAGACACCTCCATACGTTCAGTATTGATTATCGGATCCGGACCAATTATTATTGGCCAAGCCTGTGAATTTGATTATTCAGGATCCCAAGCAGCCCTTTCATTAAAAGAAGAAGGAATTGAAGTTTCTATCATCAACTCAAATCCGGCTACGATTATGACCGATAAGGTTATTGCAGACCATGTTTACCTGCGACCGTTAACAGTAGATTCTATAGAAGAGATTCTGATAGAACAAAAGATCGATGCTGTATTGCCAACCATGGGAGGGCAAACTGCACTGAACCTTTGTAAAGAAGCTGAAGAACGTGGAGTCTGGGAAAAACACGGCGTTAAAGTTATAGGGGTTGATGTAGCCGCTATAGAAAAAACAGAAAACAGAGAAGCCTTCAGGCAGCTTATGGTTGATATAGGCGTTGGCGTTGCTCCCTCAAAAATTGCCAATTCCTTTCTGGAAGGTAAAGAAGCCGCACAAGAGATCGGTTATCCATTGGTTATTCGTCCGTCCTATACTTTAGGTGGATCGGGTGGCGGTTTCGTACATAAAAAAGAAGAATTCGATGCTGCATTGAAACGTGGTTTAGAAGCTTCTCCAACACATGAAGTACTGGTTGAACAGGCTGTTTTGGGTTGGAAAGAGTATGAATTGGAACTGCTTAGGGATAGCAATGATAATGTGATCATCATTTGCTCGATTGAAAACTTCGATCCAATGGGGATCCATACCGGAGATTCTATTACTGTTGCACCGGCTATGACTTTGTCTGACCGTTGTTACCAGGATATGCGTAATCAGGCCATCAAAATGATGCGCGCCATCGGTAATTTTGCCGGAGGCTGTAATGTTCAGTTCTCGGTAAACCCCGATAATGATCAGATCATTGCTATCGAGATCAACCCAAGGGTATCCCGTTCATCTGCTCTGGCCAGTAAAGCGACCGGTTATCCAATTGCAAAAATAGCCTCTAAACTGGCTATAGGTTATAACCTGGATGAAATTGAGAACCAGATTACTAAAACCACTTCCGCTTATTTTGAGCCTACTTTAGACTATGTGATCGTAAAGATCCCGCGTTGGAACTTTGATAAATTCAAAGGTGCCAATATGGAGCTTGGATTGCAGATGAAATCTGTAGGTGAGGTGATGGGTATCGGCCGCAGTTTTATCGAGGCCCTTCAAAAAGCTTGTCAGAGTTTAGAAATTGGCAGGGCAGGACTGGGTGCAGATGGTAAACACAACCGTAGTATTGACGAGATCATGTACGGATTGGAACATGCGAGCTGGAACAGGTTGTTCCTGATTAAGGATGCAATGAGTATGGGCGTACCTTTGGAATCTATCCGTAAAGTGACCCGTATTGATAAATGGTTCCTTGCGCAGATCCAGGATCTGGTACATCTGGAAACAGAACTAAAAAGATATTCTCTGAATAATATACCAAAAGACTTTTTCTTCACCCTGAAACAAAAAGGTTTCTCTGATATTCAGATTGCTTATTTGCTGGGCAATGTAACGGAAGATGAAGTGTACGACCGCAGAACATCGCTGGGCATTAGAAGGGTTTATAAAATGGTAGATACCTGTGCTGCTGAGTTTGCTGCACAGACGCCATATTACTACTCTACCTTTGAAGAAGAGAACGAATCGATCTCTTCCGACAGGAAAAAAATCATTGTTCTCGGATCAGGCCCGAACCGTATTGGTCAGGGTATTGAATTCGATTACTCTTGTGTACACGGACTACTTGCTGCTAAAGAAAGCGGCTTTGAAGCCATCATGGTGAACTGTAACCCGGAAACGGTTTCTACAGATTTCAACATGGCAAATAAGCTGTACTTTGAACCGGTATTCTGGGAACATGTGCGTGAAATCATTGAATTGGAGAAACCAGAAGGCGTGATTGTACAGCTTGGTGGTCAGACAGCCCTTAAAATGGCAGAAAAACTGCATGAAAAAGGCATTAAAATCATCGGAACTTCTTATAATGACATGGACGTTGCAGAAGACCGCGGACGTTTCTCAGATCTTTTAAAAGAGCTGGAAATTCCTTATCCTAAATATGGGGTGGCGGAAAATGCAGAGGAAGCGATTGTGGTAGCCAATGAAGTGGGGTATCCTGTACTGGTTCGTCCAAGTTATGTATTGGGTGGTCAGGGTATGAGCATCGTGATCAATGACGAAGATCTGGAGAAAGCGGTTGTTAAACTTCTGGGAGATCTGCCAGGCAACAGGGTACTTATCGACCACTTCCTGGACAGGGCAGAAGAAACGGAATCTGATTCTATCTGTGATGGAGAGGATGTACATATCGTGGGCTTAATGGAGCATATTGAGCCAGCGGGGATTCACTCTGGTGATTCCAGTGCGGTACTGCCACCATTCAGTTTGTCAGCTCAGGTGATCGCGGATATGGAAACCTATTCTAAAAAGATCGCAAGAGCTTTAAATGTAATTGGTTTGCTGAATATCCAGTTCGCGGTAAAGGATGATAAAGTATATGTGATTGAAGCCAATCCAAGAGCTTCACGTACTGTACCTTTCATTGCGAAAGCGTATGATGTGCCGTACATTAACATCGCTGCTAAGATCATGCTGGGGGTCAATAAACTTAAAGACTTTAATATAGAGCGTAAACTGCAAGGTTATGCGATAAAGGAGCCTGTATTCTCTTATGATAAATTCCCTGAAGTTCCAAAAGAACTGGGTCCGGAAATGAAATCAACAGGTGAATCTATCCGTTTCATCAAAGATCTTGAAGATCCATATTTCAGAAAGCTGTACAAGGACAAGTCCATGTACCTGAGCAAGTAAGAACAATTCTCATACAAAGTCCCGAAAGGGACTTTTTTTATGCTTTGGATTTCCGGAGCCTTAAACAAAAAAAATCCTCGCTACCTTACGATAACGAGGATAATCATCCCTATTGTTACGTTAAAACCCATTACTGGATCAGAACTGTTTTATTTAAGGCAAAGGCTATACCAGAATCACGTTATCTTCTATTTGTGCCCTTTATAGCTTGTGGGGGTGTTTATGAATCGAAGAGGCCTTTTGTTTGTGTTTTTTAGCCGTGTAGCTTATTCCCCAATCGGGGAAATTTAAAGTAAAATTTCAGCGCCACAGTTTTCCTGGCTATCCGAAAAGTGCGGAAAAAACGTCTTCTATTTTACCCACACCCATGATCTCTATTTTATACTTTTCCTGCGAAAGACCTTTCAGGTTATATTTAGAAACAAAGATCCGGTCAAAGCCCAGTTTGTCCGCTTCTGAAATGCGTTGTTCTATCCTGTTCACCGCTCTGATCTCGCCGGAGAGCCCAACTTCTGCGGCAAAACAAGTTTTGGAAGAAATGGAAATATCTTCATGGGAAGAAATGATGGCCGCTAATATGGCCAGGTCTATAGCCGGATCTTCTACTTTAATCCCGCCTGCAAGATTTAAGAAAACATCACGTGTGCTGAGGCGGAATCCGCATCTTTTCTCCAGCACCGCCAGCAGCATGTTCATTCTTCTGGTATCAAAGCCTGTTGCAGAGCGCTGAGGTGTTCCATAAGCCGCTACACTCACCAAAGCCTGCGTTTCGATTAGCATCGGCCTGGCGCCTTCTAAAGTGGCCGAAATGGCGATGCCGCTTAATTCTTCATCACGTTGTGATAACAAAATTTCGGAGGGATTGGTCACTTCTCTCAGACCGCTGCTGTTCATCGCGTAAATGCCCATCTCCGCCGCTGCGCCAAATCGGTTCTTTATAGAACGCAATATCCGGTAAATATGATGCCTGTCGCCTTCAAACTGTAAAACCGTATCCACCATATGTTCCAGGATCTTTGGCCCCGCAATAGCGCCGTCTTTGGTAATGTGTCCAATCAGGAAAACCGGGGTGTCGGTTTCTTTGGCAAAACGAAGCAGCTCTGCGGTGCATTCCCTCACCTGGGATACACTTCCGGGAGTAGATTCTATATGGGCGGAGTGGAGTGTTTGTATAGAATCTACAATCACAATATGGGGCTCCAGTTGCTCTATCTGTTTAAAGATATTTTGGGTCGAAGTTTCTGTGAGGATATAGCAATCTGCTTTAGGTGTTAAAGTGATGCGCTCTGCACGCATTTTGATCTGTTGCTCGCTTTCTTCTCCCGAGATGTATAAAATGCGCTTATTCTGGATGTTTAAAGCCAGCTGCAGCATGAGCGTGGATTTACCAATGCCGGGCTCTCCTCCAATCAGGGTTACAGATCCGGTAACCAGTCCGCCACCAAGCACCCGGTCCAGTTCCTGGTCGCCGGTTAAGATTCTTTTTTCTGTGGAAGATTCAATGTGTTCTACCTTACTGGGTTTATTGGAACGCTGGCTTCCTGAAGAGGTTTTCCAGGCAGGAACATTGGGGGCACTTTTTTCCACCACTTCTTCTACAAAGGTATTCCATTGATTACAGGAAGGACATTTACCCAGCCATTTTGCAGATTCGTATCCGCAGTTCTGGCAAAAATATGCTGATTTTGTTTTGGCCAATTTTAATGAATTTTAGACGACTAATTTACCTTTAATTGTTCAGCATTGCTATTAAAATGCAAATTGGCAGAAGGAAAGGGGCTTAAATAAATAAGCCTGAGATCTTAAAGAAATCAGGCTTATTCAATGCTTTCAATCAGGCTTACAATTTTATTTCCTCGTCTTTTGAGGACAGAAAATGAAACTCTGTCAGGTTGTACGACGGTACAGCCTTAATTTTTATACGCTGGCCAAATTTGAAGAACCATTTCCACTGCAGGGAGATGAATCCTTTTTTGATGAAGGCCTCAATGTAAGGGTGGACACAAAGGGTAACGTTCTTTTCATTCTGCTCCTGCAAAATGTAAGTCAGGTTGTTTTCGATATCGTCCATCAGAACGATACTGGCCTTGATCTCTCCGGTACCATCACAGGTAGGACATTTCTCACTCGTTACAATATTCATTTCCGGTCTTACACGCTGGCGCGTGATCTGTACCAGTCCAAATTTACTTGGAGGCAGAATGGTGTGCTTGGCACGGTCCAGCTGCATGAGCTCGCGTAAATAATCGAACAATATCTTACGGTTGGCAGGTTTGTGCATATCGATAAAATCGATCACCACGATACCACCCATATCACGCAGCCTGAGCTGACGTGCAATTTCTTTTGCGGCCTCTTTGTTTACCTGAAGCGCATTCTCTTCCTGGTTTTCCTTACTGGCAGTTCTGTTGCCGCTGTTCACGTCAATAACATGAAGGGCTTCTGTATGTTCTACCACCAGGTAAGCACCACCTGCCAGGTTTACCGTTTTCCCAAAACCATTCTTAATCTGTTTGTCCAGACCAAAATGTTCAAATATCGGTTCCTTCTGCTTATAATGCTTTACAATCTTCTCCATTTCGGGAGAGATCTCATGAACATAAGAGCGAATGTCCTCAAACACACCATGATCATTTACGTAAACATTGGTGAAATCTGTACTCAGGATATCACGGATCAGCGTAGACGTGCGGTCCATTTCTCCCCAAACACGTTTAGAAGGTTCTGCATCGGGTAACTTCTTAATGAAGCTCTCCCATTTGGCTACAGAATCCAGGAGATCTTTTTGTAGTTCTGCAACACCTTTTCCTTCAGAAACGGTTCTGATGATCACCCCAAAGTTTTTCGGCTTAATACTTTCAATAATCTTCTTCAGACGATTACGTTCTGTATTGCTCTTGATCTTTTTGGAAATGGAAATAACATTGGAAAAGGGGACCAATACGATATAGCGACCCGCTATAGAGAGGTCAGAACTTAAGCGCGGACCTTTGGTCGAAATAGGCTCTTTAGCTATTTGAACAGGTACAACCATGTTTTTGGAAACAACTTCAGATATCTTTCCGGCCTTATTAATATCGGCCTCCAGTTTAAAGTTATCTAATAACGTTCCATTAACAGAGCCATTACGCTTAATTTTTGTAAGCTTTATTAAAGATTGTACTTGCGGACCCAGATCAAAATAATGCAGGAACGCATCTTTCTCATAACCCACATCAACGAACGCAGCATTAAGGCCCGGCATAATTTTCTTTATACGGCCTAAATAGATGTCGCCAACAGCATAGTTGTTGTTGATGTGTTCTTTATGAAGTTCTACAAGTTGTTTGTCTTCAATTAAAGCTATGGTTACTCCCGTAGGAGATGAATCGATAATTAATTCTTTTACCAAAAGCTATAGATTTTAAGGCACAATAGTACCTTATTAACACATGGACTCAAATAAAAAACACCATAAACAAGGAAATATACGCCGAATGTTCAACGTATATTTCCTTGTTTACAGTTACATTAAGAAAAACTATTTTTTCTTATGTCTGTTTTTTCTTAAACGTTTTTTACGTTTGTGCGTCGCCATTTTATGTCTTTTTCTTTTTTTACCACTCGGCATAATGTTGAAATTTTAATATTTTTATAAATCTGTTTATTAATTCTTATTTACTAAGCTCGGCCACTCTTTTATCAATGAACTTAGATAAAGTTGGATTTGCTGCTAGTTTTTTACTCTTCAAATAAGCTTCAACAGCTTCTTTGTTTTTGCCTAGATTCTCATAAGCTGTAGCCAGGTAGAAGTAAGCATCCGGAGAGGGTTTCTGAGCTATGATATCATTAAAGCGAACGATAGCTTTGTCAAACTGACCGGATTTGATGGCAAATGTACCTAAGCTCATTTGCGCTTTTAAATTTTTCGGATCTTTTTTAACCACATCCAGCAGCATGGCTATTCCCTTCATAGGCATGCCCATTCCATTAACGATGGTAATTCCTAATCCTGTTTTTGCTTCAGCGCTGTTAGAATCAATAGCCATTGCATTGGTGTAAGCTGTATTTGCTTTTTGCAACAACGCAGGCTGCATGATGCTGTCCTGGGTAGTATCAAAAGCTTTCATCAGTCTTCCACCTGCATTGAGCCAGTTGTTCAGGTTTTTTTCCTTACTGGCCACAATCTCCAGATACAGTGCACTGGGAACAGTTTGTTCAACATCATCCCATTTCTGGGCAAGAAGTTGTGCTGCTTTGATCTGGTCCGCACCGGAGGTACTCTTGTAAGTATTCTCCAGTGTGGTGATCTCTGCAGCTAAACTGGCATTAATTACATTCTTACCTGCTGCAGATACTTCCTGTAAATTAATATTTTGAGCAGCTGTATTAGCGGTCAGCTGACCGGCAGCCGGAGTCCCGGAGGTCTCCTGTTTTGGCTTAACCAGACCTTTAATATCCCGCGTAAACAAAAATGCAACCAGCAGAGCTACTGCCCCCACGATTAATAATTGTTTAGTGCGGATATTGCTTGTCATACGATTAGGCCTCTACGCTGATTTTTTTAGAGTTGTTTTTCACTTTGTCCACAAACACTTTTGCTGGTTTAAAGCTAGGTACAAAATGCTCAGGAATGATGATTGCCGTATTTTTAGATATGTTTCTTGCAGTTTTTTGTGCTCTCTTTTTTACAACAAAACTTCCAAAACCTCTTACATATACATTCTCTCCGCCAATCATGCTGTTTTTGATCACTTTGAAAAATGCTTCTACGGTTTCTTGTACATCTACCTTTTCAATTCCTGTCTTTGTTGATATCTCTGAAATAATATCTGCCTTAGTCATATTTTCTATTATTAAATTATTGTGTGTTAAATATTATAAGTGTTTTGGGGTTGCAAAAGTATTGCTTTTTAATGAGATAGGAAAATAAAAGATAATTTATTTGCTTCTTGTTTGATCAGAGAATTGCAAGTTTTGTAAAAACGCCGGAGTATTATCGTTTAAATGCAGTCCTGAATAAAGTTTTGCCGGGCTTCCGTTGGGATAAAAAAGATCTGAAAGAAGGCAAACTGGGGCTAAAAAGATGAAATAAAAGTACTAAAACGAGAATATTCTCATAAAAAGACGAGGGAGACAACGTATTTTTGACTCTTATGCACTTTCAAAAAGAAATAACCGACTGGTATCATATTCATAAAAGGGATCTTCCCTGGCGAAATACCAGGGATGCTTATGTGATCTGGCTGTCTGAGATCATTTTGCAACAGACAAGAGTAGAGCAAGGATTACCGTACTTTAACAGGTTCCTTCAGGAGTATCCAACAGTAAGCCATTTTGCCGGGGCTACGGAAACCCAGGTGCTTAAATTATGGCAGGGACTGGGTTATTACTCCCGGGGGAGAAATATGTTGCATACAGCGCAGCAAATTGAGGAATTGTACAATGGGGTTTTTCCGGTCAGTTACGATGAGCTGATCCGGCTGAAGGGGATTGGTGAGTACACGGCAGCCGCTATCTCTTCTTTTTCTTCAGGAGAAGTAAAAGCTGTGCTGGATGGTAATGTTTTTAGGGTACTGGCCCGGTATTTCGGAATCAGCACTCCAATTAACAGTTCCGAGGGGAAAAAACAATTTTCTGAACTAGCTCAGTCCATGATGGATGGTCAGGATCCTATGGTATACAATCAGGCCATTATGGAATTTGGTGCCCTGCAGTGCAAGCCTAAATCTCCCGATTGTTCGGTTTGTCCATTGCAGATGGATTGTTATGCCTTTCGGCAAAAAGAGGTAGGGTCACTTCCTGTAAAACTGAAAAAGCTGGTGAAGCGTAACCGCTATTTTAATTATATGATCCTGCAGAACGGAGCAGATATCCTGGTCAGAAGAAGAAATCCGGGGGATATATGGCAGCATTTATATGATTTTCCGCTGATAGAGACAGAAGAAGAAGCTGGTATATTTAATCTGGAGCTTTATGAACGCATTCGTGAAGAATACGGAAAGGATGTAATTATACATCCAGTCATGCAAATGAAGCATGTCTTAACGCACCAAATTATATATGTTCAATTTTTTGCTTTAGATAATTATATCATTAACTTTAAAGGTAATGCAGATATAAAGTGGGTGGGAAGAGCGGAATTGGACGATTTGCCCCAGCCTAAAGTAATCAGCAGTTTTATAAATGCCCATTTAACCAAATAATATAAGCACATGTCAGGTATCAATAAAGTAATTTTAGTTGGACATTTAGGTAAAGACCCTGAAGTCCGGCATTTAGAAGGAGGTGTAACTGTTGCAAGCTTTCCGCTGGCTACCTCAGAAACCTATAATAAAGACGGCAAACGAGTTGAACAGACTGAATGGCATAATATTGTTTTATGGAGAGGCTTGGCGGAAGTGGCTTCGAAATATTTACAAAAAGGGAAATTGGTTTATATTGAAGGGAAGCTTCGCACACGTTCCTTTGAAGACCGCGAAAAGATTAAAAAATATGTAACTGAAGTGGTGGCAGAAAACTTTACCATATTAGGAAGAAAGAGTGATTTTGAAGCGGCTCCGGTGAGCCCAAGTCAGAATATTTCGGCACCGAAGCATGAGGATGATTTCCTGGATGTAGATGGTGTTTCCGGTGATCTGCCTTTTTAAGTATAAGATATCATAAAAAAAGCCCTGCTTGTGGATCAAGCAGGGCTTTTTTTATGATATCTGAAACCATTAATTGATCTTGGTATAGTAAATATTCAACTTTACCCTGTTGGTTGTGTTTTGAAATGAACCAATAATGGATCTGTTGGCAATACTTACAGAAGAACCAATGCTGTATTCTGGTGCAGTTGGTGCAATATAGGTTCCGTAGTCCATTGTTTTTCCGTCCAGAATATCCTGCAAGTAGGCAGTAAGAATAAATTTATACTGTTTTTTGGTGGTATCGTAGCTGAAAAACTGAGCAGCGGCCCTTGGGTCAACTCCTGAACTTAAACCAGCAGTATTGTCTGGAAGGTAACTTCTCTGTCCGGCAATGTCTAATCTGTACAGTGTCAGGTTTTGGAGTGCTGGAAAAACAGCGTCCGTACCATTACTTACATCAACAAGTAATTCTGCTTTGTTGATAACGATCCTTCCGCCAATGGTATTTAGTAAATTTTTAAGCGATGGAAAGCTGATTTTGGTCCTTAAGCCGGCAAGAGGTTGCAGGTAAGTAGTTGTAAATTGCTGCTTTGGTGCAGCAAGTTGTGCCTGCACACCAGTGCTCCAGGTATGATCAACTTTAGCTGCAACAGGTCCGGATGTCGTGCCTACAGCAAATTCTGCATATACAGTATCAATTGCAGTTGTTGTTGTTGCGTTTTGCCTTTTGTAATAGACTTCAAGTTTTGAGTTGGAGGCAAAATTCATGAACATAATACCGCCTGTCCCTGTTGTTGAAGCGGTTAAATAAAGTCCTTTGAAAACATCGGTAAAACTTGGTCTGTTTAGCAATTGAGCAGTGCTCAGGTTCGCGATATTTTGCTGAACAAATGAATTGCTCAGTTTGATCCTCATTTGAGGCACAACAGATTTTAAGGTATCTGCAGCTCCGGTTACAATGCTGGTAATTTTAAAAGGTGTAGTTGGTTTTATTTTTGCAGAATAAGTTCCGTATACAGCAGGATCGTATTTCCACTCCCTGTTGCTCACAAATGAAGTCTCATTGTCCATATTGCTTTTCAGCTGATGTACATTGACCGTATACACAGAACTTGTGGTATCTCCGTAGAACTGGGTAGAATAAGGCAATACCAGAACTGCTGAATCTATAACCGGATTTGTTCCGAAAGTATAAGCGGTATTTCCCGGAGTACTTACACTCAATGCCAGGCTGGCCTGTGAAGTTCCGAAGTCAGGATCGTTCAGAAAACCCAGAGGATAACGTGTCGGATTGCTTCCGCCGGTACCCAGATAGGTGGTCAGCGGATCATCGGTAACGGTCCTGGTGGAAATGGTTAAAGTATCTACAAGATTGCCCTGTATTGCATTGCTTGGATCAAGGTCCAGGCCCAAAGTGTTGGACTTATTACAGGAGCTAAAAATAAAAAGACTTATCAACAGGGTCAATAAGTCTAGTTTTGAAAATTTCATATTTAAATTGATAATACCGTGTTTATGCTATTGAAACCATTTCTTCATTCGAAATCTCCTCATAAAGTGAATAGAAATTGTCGAAATTTTCGGTTAAATTATAAGCTAAAGTTGGTTTATTAGAATCTTTAACAAATTTTAACACATCTGCTTCAAGATTTTCATCGGCCAGTACAACTGCATCTGAATAAGAAACAGCGCCTTTGTGCAGGGCATTACAATCTGCTTTTTCAAAAACTTTAGTGTCTTCTTCAGTCATTGAATTCATCACGGCCTTTTTGTAAAGGTCAGTGTTTAATGTTTCCTTGAAACAGTTTTCATATATAGAATACACGACTTTAGCATTTTTGAATGTCGGGTCGTTTTTGTAAGTCGTTTTAATATATGCGGGTACCAAAGCGGTCATCCAGCCGTGGCAATGCACGATATCCGGCGCCCAGCCTAATTTCTTAACGGTTTCCAGTGCACCTTTGCAAAAGAAGATAGTTCTTTCATCATTGTCCGCATAAAATTTGTTCTCTTTGTCCCTGAAAACATATTTCCGCTGAAAATAATCTTCATTATCAAGGAAATACACCTGCATGCGCGCAGCAGGGATAGAGGCAACCTTAATAATCAGTGGATTGTCATTATCGTCAATAATGATGTTCATACCTGATAAACGAATCACCTCATGTAATCTGTTTCTTCTTTCATTAATGTTCCCAAACCTTGGCATCAGAATCCGGATCTCAAATCCTTTTTCCTGCATTGCCTGAGGTAATTGACGGGTGATTTCTGAAATTTTAGTGAGTTCGAGGAAAGGCGACATCTCGTGTGTAACAATCAGTAGCTTCGTTTTTGCCATCTCCATATTCGTGAATGAAATTTATGTTAAAGAAAAGATAATCAAGGGGCAAAGGTAATCAAAATAATAATATTTATCAAGTTGTTACGCAAGATGTTTTGTTAAGAATAGATAAATAACCAACTTTGGCACCTGAAACTCTAAAGATAGGTTTGAAACTCATAAATACCATTGCGGCGTTAAAAACGTTGCTCGAGCCGCTAAAGACTGCTCAGAAAAGAATAGCCCTGGTTCCAACCATGGGCGCCCTTCATAAGGGGCATGTTTCCCTTATTGAACTGGCTAAGCAGCAGGCCGACATTGTGGTTTGCAGCATTTTTGTAAACCCTACACAGTTTACAGATCCAAAAGATCTGGAAAAATATCCACGGCCGCTGGAACATGACATCAAGATGCTGGAAGACGCAGGATGTAATGTTGTGTTCATGCCCTCTGTTAAAGAAATGTATCCCGTTAAGGAAAACTGGCATATTGATCTTGGAAATGCAGAATTTTTGCTGGAGGGAGAATTCAGAAAGGGGCATTACCAGGGCGTTACCCAAATTGTAAAGAAGTTGTTTGATGCGGTAAACCCTGATCTCGCTTTTTTTGGACAAAAGGATTTCCAGCAGGTGCTGATGATTGAAAATATGGTGCGTTATTTTAAGCTTCCGGTACAGATCATCACTTGCCCTATTATCCGGGAAGAGGATGGACTGGCCATGAGCTCCAGGAACATTCATCTTTCGGCAGAAGACAGGCAGCATGCGTTGGTTTTAAGCAAAGCTCTTTATTATGTTAAGGAACATTTTGCCGCGGAACCTGTGGCGGAATTGCTGGCCGTAGCCAAGAAGATGATCGACAGTACGCCAGGGGTTGTATTGGATTATTTTACCATTGCGAATGGGGAAACTCTGCTTCCTGAGTCTGATAAACAGGTAAAAAACCTGGTTGCACTTGTAGCGGCTAAGGTTGGTGAGACACGTTTGATTGATAATGTGTTACTCAGCTAACAAAACAAGTTGTAGAATTCCCTTTAAGTTTAACTAACTTTGTACCATGATTATCGAGATCTTAAAATCGAAAATACACCGTGTTAAAGTAACACAGGCAGAATTGAATTATGTTGGCAGCATTACCATTGATGAAGATCTGATGGATGCAGCACAAATTATTGCCAATGAGAAAGTTCAGATCGTGAACAACAACAATGGAGAGCGTTTTGAAACCTATGTGATCAAAGGAGAGCGGGGTACCGGAACGGTTTGCCTGAATGGTGCAACGGCGAGAAAGGTTCAGGTAGGCGACATCCTGATCATTATGTCCTATGGTTCACTTCCTGTAGAAGAGGCAAAAAAATATCATCCTATACTCGTATTCCCCGACGACAACAACCATCTTCTTAAGTAAACAGCAGGATTTTTGTGAATTTAATAAAATGCTATGCTGCCATAGTATATTGGTTTGGAAATAACTAAATTTGGCAAAATGTGTTTTTCTAAATATAAAAATTATGCTATTTCAATTAAGCGAAGAACAATTAATGATCCAGCAGGCTGCGCGCGACTTTGCGCAGACTGAGTTAAAGCCTGGGGTCATTGAGCGTGACGAACATCAGAAGTTTCCGGCAGAACAAGTCAAAAAACTAGGTGAGCTGGGGTTTTTGGGTATGATGGTATCCGAAAAATACGAAGGAAGCGGACTGGATGCCCTGTCTTATGTTCTTGTGATGGAGGAACTTTCCAAAATTGATGCTTCTGCATCAGTGGTGGTTTCTGTGAACAACTCTTTGGTGTGTTACGGGCTGGAATCCTATGGCTCGGAATATCAGAAGGAAAAATATTTAAAACCATTGGCATCAGGGAGAGAGATCGGTGCTTTCTGTTTATCGGAGCCTGAAGCGGGTTCTGATGCGACATCGCAGCAAACAACAGCTGAGGACAAAGGAGATCATTATGTGCTGAATGGCACAAAGAACTGGATCACCAATGGCGGCACAGCTTCTACTTACCTGGTTATAGCGCAAACGCATCGTGAATTAAAACATAAAGGGATCAATGCTTTCATTGTTGAAAAAGGAATGGAAGGTTTTACTGTTGGTCCAAAGGAGAATAAGTTAGGTATCCGTGGTTCTGATACGCATTCATTAATGTTCAATGATGTGAAAGTACCTAAGGAAAACAGGATTGGTGAAGATGGTTTCGGGTTTAAATTTGCAATGAAAACCCTGGAAGGTGGCCGTATCGGTATTGCTGCTCAGGCACTGGGTATAGCCGCTGGCGCTTATGAGCTTGCCCTGGCTTATTCAAAAGAACGCAAGGCTTTTGGGAAACCAATTGCAGATCATCAGGCCATTGCTTTTAAACTGGCAGATATGGCGACGCAAATTGAGGCTGCGAGGTTATTGGTGTATAAAGCGGCCTGGTTGAAAGATCAGGGGCAATCTTATACGCTGGCAGGTTCCATGGCAAAGCTCTATGCTTCAAAAGTGGCGATGGATGTGACTGTTGAAGCGGTACAGATTCATGGAGGCTATGGTTTTGTAAAAGAATACCATGTGGAAAGACTGATGAGGGATGCAAAGATCACCCAGATTTATGAGGGGACTTCTGAGATTCAAAAAGTTGTGATTTCCAGGGATATACTTAAATAAATCTTTATAAATAACAAAAAAGCAGCGACCATAATCGCTGCTTTTATTGTTTTTAATCTTCGGAAAAACTGCCGAAAATACCCTTGATAATGGCCAGTACAATGGCCAGGATTGCTGATGCTAAAAAGCCGGAGGTGTGGAAACTGGTCATAAAGTGAGATACCAGCATGATCATTAGTACACTGATGATGAAGGAAACCAAGCCCAGGGTAAGGAAATTCAGGGGAAATGTCATTACCCTTAAAATAAGCCCAACTGTTGCATTGGCCAGTGCGATCAGGACAGCAGCAATAATAGCGCTTCCGAAGCCGTCTACATGTACTCCCGGTACAATGTAAGCCCCGATGAGTACAGCGAGCCCCATCAATAAGATTTCGATAATTAGCCTCATAATGTTTAATTTAGTAACATGTTTATACCTATAGTCCAATCAGCAGGAGTGGCCTGCTTTTTTTGTTTGTTTATTGGGTGTTCGACTGCAAATAATAAGCCAGTTTTGATCTCTTTTTCTTCAGACAGCAATGCGGTAGTGATTTCGGGGGTAAGTGCCGCAGGTTTAGCGCAATTAAAAAATAGTCCGGTTCAGGATTCTCTTGTATATAGCCTGCTTTCTTTATTGCAAACGCCTTCTGAGCAAGACACCAGTGTAGTAGAGCAGCCTATAAAAGGCCTGATTTCGGTTCAGGACAGTACCATCATTTTCAAACCGGAAAGCTCCTTTGTTAAAGGAAGGGATTATTTGGTACTTACGTATTTAAACAGCCAGTTTGCCAATGCTGGGGCTATGCTCAAGGGACAGATGACTTATAAGCTGAAGCCGGTGCAAAAGGTGCTAAGCCGATAGGTAATGGATTGGTCTTTGTAGGTGACAAGTAAACCGTCCAGGCTTTCGGGGCCGTTAATACAAATAAAAATTCAATATAAGATCAATTATTGTATAATGATAAAAAAAATATTCTTATCTTTGCGCTGATATAAAGGGTAAGAGGGGGCAGGAGTCCCCTCTTTTCTATTTTAGCAAATTGGTTATGCAGGTTGAAAAGAGAGTAAAAGAACTGGTTGAAGAAAAGATTGCGGACAGACCGGAATTGTTTTTGGTGGAGGTTAAAATGCTTCCAAACAATAAGCTTATTATTCAGGTTGATGGTGATGAAGGCATAAGTATCCAGGATTGCGCGGCCATCAGCAGACATGTTGGTTTTCATCTGGAAGAAGAAAATGCGATTGAACAGGCTTATAACCTGGAGGTATCTTCTCCCGGTGTTGGCGAAGCATTAAAACTGACCAGACAGTATCATAAAAATATTGGCCGTGACTTGAGTGTAAAACTGGCAGGGGGAGATAAGAAAGAGGGCAAATTGCTTTCGGTTGGAGAGAACAGTCTTACAATTGAAGAAAAGGTCAAAGAAAAAGGAAAAAAGGTTCAACTGGTGGAAAACACTATAGGCCTGGAGAATATAACAGAAGTAAAGGTTTTAATTTCATTTAAATAAAAATGAGCAATATTAATTTAATCGATTCATTCCAGGAGTTTAAAGACTTCAAGAACATCGACCGCCCAACAGTGATTAGTGTGCTGGAAGAGGTGTTCCGTAGTATGTTGAGGAAAAAATATGGTACGGATGAGAATTGTGATGTGATTGTTAACCCTGATAACGGGGATTTAGAGATCTGGCGCACCAGGAAGGTCATGGAAGATGGCTTTTCTGAAGACGATGATCTGGAAATTGAACTGGCAGAGGTTAAACAAATCGATCCGGATATGGAAGTTGGAGACGACTACATTGAGCAGATCACTTTAGAAAGTTTTGGAAGAAGGGCTATTTTGGCTGCACGTCAAACCCTGGTTTCTAAAGTTCTGGAGCTTGAAAAAGACGAGATATTTAAAAAGTATAAAGACCGCGTTGGTGAAATCGTAACCGGAGAGGTTTACCAGGTTTGGAAAAAAGAAACTTTGGTGCTTGATGATGAAGGCAATGAATTATTGATGCCTAAAACAGAGCAAATCCCTGCGGATTATTTCAAAAAAGGAGATACGGTTCGCGCGGTGATCTCTAAAGTGGATATGATCAACAGTCTGTCTCTTATACACATCTCCGAGCCCACGAGACAGGCAGCTCTATCGCGTATGCCGTCTTCTGCTTGAAAAGGGGGGGGGGGGGGGGGGGGGGGGGGGGGGGGGGGGGGGGGGGGGGGGGGGGG
>NZ_JAELTV010000529.1 GCF_016429005.1 Pedobacter sp. ASV19 | reverse complement strand
CCCCCCCCCCCCCCCCCCCCCCCCCCCCCCCCCCCCCCCCCCCCCCCCCCCCTTTTAGATGTGTATAAGAGACAGCTCTATTACCTTCGGGGGCATTGATCAGTTGTATACCTTTCTCTCTGGCATAAGCTTCATCTATATTATCCAGACCTGCACCAGCTCTGGCTACAAATCTAAGATTTAGGGCCGCATCCATCAATTCCTGGTCTATCCTGAACTTGGTACGTACTGCTATACCTGTATATTGTGAGATCACAGATAAGGTATCAGCACGGCTGATCAAGGGTTGATCATCAACGTCATAGCCCAACTCCACCGCTTTTTCTTTAAACACAGGATGAAGGTCGTCAACAATTAATATTTTAGAATTCATTACAAATTAAACTAAGCTGTAGTGGTCATTAAAGCGGTAAGATGTTGTGTGAGATGGATAAAATCATCAACACTGAGTTGTTCAGCACGTTTATCGAAAAAAGGATGATTGTCCATTTTATCTTTAGGAATAGTTCCGGAAAGCGCATTTCTCAAAGTTTTTCTCCTTTGGTTGAACCCTCCCTTAACCGTACGCCAGAAAAGCTTTTCATCGCAGGGCAATTGTACCGTTTTGTTTCGGCTTAACCGGATTACCCCCGAATTGACTTTAGGTGGCGGATTAAATGTTCCCGGCTTTACAGTAAAAAGATATTCAATATCATAATAGGCCTGAATCAGTACACTTAGAATCCCGTACTCTTTTGTTCCTGGTTTCGAGGCGCAACGTTCAGCAACTTCTTTTTGAAACATTCCAACCATTTCAACAACATTATCCCGATGTTCAAGTATCTTAAAAAGAATCTGAGAGGAAATATTGTATGGAAAATTTCCAATAATGGCAAACTTTCCCGAAAACACCGTACCCAAGTCAAGTTTTAAAAAATCCCCATTAATAAGTTTACTTCCCAACTGAGGATATTTTTCCTGCAGGAAATGATAAGACTCCACATCTATATCGATCAAATGGGTTTCAAGATCTGCACGTTCCAGCAAAATATCAGACAAAATTCCCATCCCAGGCCCCACTTCAAGAACCTGATGGTACTGATCTGTATGAATAAGGCCGTTTACAATCTTTGCTGCAATATTTTTATCGGTTAAAAAATGTTGTCCTAAATGTTTCTTTGCCTTTACCAAACTCATATGCTCCTGATCTAAAGATGCAAAATAAGCAAAGTTTTACCAGTATCGGCGTAAGATTACTGTTAAAATCTGTAATTTGCGCTAAATTCTAAAGTTGAGCATGAGCAATAAAGTAAAAATAGGTATTAGCGTTGGTGATGTGAACGGAATAGGTTTAGAGGTGATCCTGAAAGCCTTATCGCACACCAGCATTTTTGATTATTGTACACCTATAGTGTATGGGCATACCAAAGTAGCCTCCTACCACAGTAAGGCGCTGGGCTTATCTGATTTCAGTTTCAATGTGGTGACAAATGCGGGGTTGGCCAATCCTAAGAAAGCCAATATGATCAATTGCTGGGAAGAAGATGTAAAAATCGACCTTGGTGTCTCAAACGAGATTGGCGGAAAATATGCCCTTCTTTCCTTGGAGAAAGCAACCGAAGATCTGATTAATGGAGAAATTGACGCTCTGGTTACGGCACCCATCAATAAGTTTAATATACAATCGGAGACCTTTAAGTTTCCAGGTCATACAGAATATCTTCAGGAGCGCAGCAAGAGTTCGGACGTACTGATGTTCCTGATCAGCGAAGAACTGAGAATTGGCGTAGTTACCGGTCATATTCCGGTTAAAGAGATTTCCGGAAGCATCACAAAAGAAAAGATTGTTCAGAAGTTAAAAATGATCAATGAAAGTTTGAAAAAAGATTTCTGGATTGAAAAACCCAAAATTGCTGTTCTCGGCCTTAACCCTCATGCCGGAGATAACGGTTTACTGGGCAAAGAAGAAGAGGATATCATTACCCCTGCTATTCATGAAGCTTTTGATAAAGGTGTAATTTGTTTTGGACCTTATCCGGCCGATGGTTTTTTTGGCAATGGTACATTCAAACAATTTGATGCTGTTCTGGCGATGTATCATGATCAGGGGTTAATCCCTTTCAAAACCATTGCCTTCAGTACAGGTGTAAATTATACTGCCGGATTAAAATTTGTCCGTACTTCGCCAGACCATGGAACCGGCTATGATATTGCAGGTAAAAATCTGGCAGATCCGACTTCATTTATAGAAGCTATTTTTGCAGCTACCCATATCGTGAAGAACAGACGTGAACAGGAAAGTTTATTAAGTAATCAGCTCAAAACCGGAGGCAAAATCGTTGAGACTGCGCTGGATATAAAAGACGATGCAAATTAACCCTCCTGGAAAGCTTTTTTAAAAATATACAAAAAACACTTTACATCTATCAAAATAATTCATACATTTGCGGGCTAAAATTTTGTTACAATTGAAACCGTTAAAACAATTTTCAATCCCCTTTACAGGCTTAAAAATTGGCAAACATCAATTTGAGTTTGAAATTGATAACAGCTTTTTTGAGGCATTTGAGTACCTGTCTCTTATACACATCT
>NZ_JAELTV010000528.1 GCF_016429005.1 Pedobacter sp. ASV19 | reverse complement strand
CCCCCCCCCCCCCCCCCCCCCCCCCCCCCCCCCCCCCCCCCCCCCCCCCCTTTTTAATCATCACGTTCGTCGGCAGCGTCAGATGTGTATAAGAGACAGGCCTCGTCCACCAAAACCAGAGACTACAGAAAACAAACCTGCTTAGTCTTTTGTTGAAATATCATTTAAAACCCTGCTTTTTGCAGGGTTTTTTGGTTTAAAACAGGTTTTGATTATCTTTACCTTTATGAACCATTTAATAGCACCTTCTTTACTTGCTGCAGATTTTGGTAATCTTCAGCGGGATATAGAAATGATCAACGCCAGCGAAGCCGACTGGTTTCATGTAGATGTAATGGATGGCGTTTTCGTACCAAATATCTCTTTCGGTTTTCCTGTAATGGAAGCAATAAAAAAGCATGCAAAGAAACCTTTGGATGTGCATTTAATGATTGTTAATCCGGATCAGTATATTGAACGTTTTGCAGAAGCTGGTGCTTCACATATTACGGTGCACTATGAGGCCTGTGTACATTTACATCGTACGATCCAGTCTATTCACCTGGCAGGTTGTAAGGCAGGCGTGGCTATTAATCCGCATACGCCTGTTGGTTTGCTGAAAGAAGTTCTTCCGGATCTTGACCTGGTTTTGGTCATGTCGGTTAACCCGGGCTTTGGCGGGCAGAAATTTATTCCAAATACATTGAATAAATTAAGAGAATTGCGGGCTATGGCTTTAAATTTAAATCCGGATTTGATTATTGAGGTGGATGGAGGAGTGGGTGCACATAATCTGGCCAGCCTGGTAGAGGCGGGCGCAAATGCTTTTGTGGCCGGAAATGCAGTGTTTGCTGCAGACTCACCTGAACAAATGATTTCTGAATTAAAAAACATCAGAACAGACAGCGTTCAGGCTTAAAAGACTATTATTTCTATAGAATAAAGGCTGTTTGTCTTTAAATAGGTGTTCCTGCGCCATAATGTGGTTATTTTTAGAGGTTTTGGTTGAAAAAAATGAACTTAAAGTTTGAGTTTTTCAATCAATTACTGATATAAAACTATTACATTTACCGTCAATAAAATTAGTATAAAACATGAGACATAATTTTGGCGCAGGCCCCTGTATTTTACCTCAGGAAGTATTTAAGCAAGCATCCAGGGCGGTTTTAGATTTTAAAGACGGCCTATCAATTTTGGAAATCTCACACCGTACACCTGAATTTGAAGGTGTTGTGGAAGAGGCCGGAAGATTAGTTAAGGAGTTGTTAAATGTACCAGAAGGTTATTCGGTTTTGTTTTTGCAGGGAGGTGCCAGTTTGCAGTTTGCAATGGTTCCAATGAACTTGCTTCCAGACGGTAAAACCGCCAGTTACCTGGATTCGGGCGTTTGGGCAAACAAAGCAATTAAAGAAGTATCTACTTTTGGTAAAGCAAATGTTGTGGCTTCTTCAAAAGATGCCAATTATACGTTCATTCCTAAAGACTTCGCTATTCCTGAGGACAGTGCTTATTTTCACTGTACTTCAAACAATACGATCTATGGTACTGAAATGTTTTTCCTGCCGGAAACTAAGGTTCCTGTAGTTTGTGACATGTCTTCAGACATCATGAGCCGGGTAATTGATGTATCTAAATATGATCTGATCTATGCAGGTGCGCAAAAAAATATTGGTCCTGCGGGTTTGACTGTTGTGATCGTAAAAGATGAAATTCTGGGCAAATCAGGCAGAAAGATCCCATCTATGTTAGATTATAAAGTTCATATTGAAGGTGGATCTATGTACAATACACCGCCGGTATTTTCTATATATGTAGCGATGCTTAACCTGAGATGGTTAAAGTCTAAAGGTGGTGTTGCTGAAATTGAAAAAGAAAACATTGCTAAAGCAAATGCTTTATATGCAGAGATTGACAGGAATCCATTATTTAAAGGAACTTGTGCTGTTGAGGATCGTTCCAGAATGAATGTTTGTTTTGTAATGAACAATCCTGAACTGGAAAAACCTTTCCTGAAATTTGCAGAAGAGAATGGTATTGAAGGCATCAAAGGGCACAGAAGTGTTGGTGGTTTCAGGGCGTCTATGTATAACGCTTTGCCAATTACCAGTGTACATACTTTAATTGAATTAATGCAAGTTTTTGCAGAAAAACACCAATAAATAGATTAATGACAAAGATACTAGCGAACGACGGGATTGATCCCGTTGGTAAATCATTATTAGAACAGGCAGGTTTCGTAGTGGATACAGAAACCGTGCCTCAGGATAAACTTATAGAAGCCCTTCAGCATTATGATGGTTTAACTGTAAGGAGTGCAACTAAAGTCCGTCAGGATGTTATTGATCAGTGTCCAAACCTAAAGTTAATTGGTCGTGGTGGAGTGGGTATGGATAATATTGATGTTGAATATGCCAGAAGTAAAGGCATTGCGGTTGTGAATACACCGGCAGCTTCTTCATTATCTGTTGCTGAGCTTGTTTTTGCACACCTGTTTACAGGAATCAGATTTTTGCAGGATTCTAACAGAAAAATGCCTGTTGAAGGTAGTACGAATTTCAACAACCTGAAAACTGTCTCTTATACACATCTCAGAGCCCACGAGACAGGCAGCTCTATCGCGTATGCCGTCTTCTGATTGAAAAGGGGGGGGGGGGGGGGGGGGGGGGGGGGGGGGGGGGGGGGGGGGGGGG
>NZ_JAELTV010000527.1 GCF_016429005.1 Pedobacter sp. ASV19 | reverse complement strand
CCCCCCCCCCCCCCCCCCCCCCCCCCCCCCCCCCCCCCCCCCCCCCCCCCCCCCCCCCCCCCCCCCCCCCCCCCCCCCCCCCCCCCCCCCCCCCCCCCCCCCCCCCCCCCCCCCCCTTTTTACTCATACGCACGTTCGTCGGCAGCGTCAGATGTGTATAAGAGACAGCCATAGGGGTAATGGCCTGACCAGCTTCATCAACCGTATTAAAGATCGCACGAAGCGTATATAAAGGCGACGTACCAATGTCTCCATAGACTATCCCTAAACTGATGAGTAATCCAGCAAAGGATAGATTATTTAAGTTTTTTTTATTCGACACGTGTATATAAATCAGATTCGGAATTAACAGATATAAAACGCTATATTCACGTTTATAATTTATAACCTGAAAATCAATAAGTTACAAACTTGAAAATTTGAGATACGTTAAAATCTGTTAAATATTGTTAAATGTTTCTTTTCTAAACAAAATATTTGATTTTTTTGTTTTATAATTTATATTTTTGCTGCTACTAGATATGAATAAACTGTCCAAAATAACGCTCTGTGTATACGTCTCTTGCATCACCTGCATAGGTATAATGTGCAGCATGGATGCTATGGCTCAGAAATCAGACAGTATCTATTACAACAGCAAGGTAAAAAAGGTTAACAAAACCCCTCAAATCAAAGCAAACATACAATCATACAGGCCTGTTTTTGATTTTATTCCTTACAACAGCCTGCTGATGAGCAACAGCAAAACCGCAGCTTCCAAATCTGATAAAATACTTACTGTTCTTAAAGTTTATCCAAATCCTGTGGATGACCAGATTAATGTAAGTCTAAAACTGGAACGCGAAACCAATCTTTCTATTAAAGTCATGGACCTTTTGGGCAATGAGGTCATTACCCTCATGAATGAACGCTCCCCATCGGGAGAAATTACCAAAAGCTTTACTATTCCTAACCGCTTAAACAGTGGAATTTATTTCCTTAGGATTGTTGCAGGTGCAGAAACCAGCGTAAAACGAATCTCCGTTTTATAGTTTTTAGCTATTCTTTACTACTTTTACTTCCTTTAACAACACCATTTCCGTATGAAACCATCATGAGTTTACCCTCAAAAGGGAAAGAATGAAACTCCTGATAGCTTCATTACAGATGAAAAACAAATTTAGATCCCAATGAAAGTTATTGCTATTGGCCGCAATTATGCTGCTCACGCTAAAGAATTGAATAATCCCATACCTTCTGTTCCGGTTATTTTCATGAAACCAGATACAGCTGTTCTGAAAGACAATAAACCTTTTTACCTTCCGGAATTCTCTTCAGATATCCATTACGAATTGGAAATTGTATTAAAAATCTGCAAAGAAGGCAAACATATTCAGGAAAAGTTCGCAGCCAACTATTTTGAAGAAATAGGTTTAGGTATTGACTTTACAGCACGCGATATCCAAAGCCAGCACAAAGAAAAGGGATTACCCTGGGAACTTGCCAAGGCCTTTGACAACTCTGCTGCCATTAGCAGCTTTGTACCTAAATCAAAGTTTGAAGATCTGTATAACCTGCAGTTCGAACTCCAAATCAACAAAGAAATACGTCAAAATGGAGATACTAAAAATCTGCTCTTCCCGTTTGAAAAAATAATAGCCTTCGTTTCACAATACATTACGCTAAAAAAAGGAGACTTAATCTTTACCGGGACACCAGAGGGTGTTGGACAAGTCCATGCCGGTGATCATCTTGAAGCTTGGCTGGCGGGAGAACAATTACTTAATTTCCATATAAAATAATTTTAATGTTCAGATCTTACGCAGTACTTCTCTACTTTATACTGAGTTCCTTTTTTGCAAACGGACAGCAAATCTTTAGCGGCAACAAATATCCGCAATTTGATTTCCGCCCACCACTGGACATTACTCCCCCAGCCCTTGCAGGATCATTTGGAGAAATCAGACCCAACCACTTTCACTCCGGTATGGATTATCGCACCAACCAACGCGAAGGTTATCCGGTTTACGCAGTAGCCGACGGATATATTTCCCGGATTCGTGTACAAAACAGTGGCTTTGGACAGGCGCTTTATATTAACCATCCCAATGGTTATACCACCGTGTATGGCCACCTTCAACGCTTCAATCCTAAAATAGCTCAACAGGTTGAAAAAGTACAATATGAGAAGAAATCTTTTGAAATAGACGAATTTCCGGCATCCAGCCTGATCCCTGTCCGTAAAGGCGATTTAATTGCCTGGTCTGGAAACCGCGGCAGCTCAGGTGGCCCACATCTCCATTTTGAAGTAAGAGATACTAAAACTGAGGCAACCATAAACCCACAGCTCTTTGGTCTCGACATTCCGGATAATATTCCGCCTGTCATCTACGCCATGTATATTTACCGGTTGAATAAACAAGCCTTTAATGAGTTTACACCAAAGCAGTATTTCCAGGTGAGCGGCGGTGCCGGAAAATATCATTTGAACCAGGTCAGCATCATTCATCTCGGTGGAGAAGTCGGATTTGGGATTACTGTAACTGATAAACACAATGGGGCATCGGGTACCAATGCTGTCTCTTATACACATCTAAAAGGGGGGGGGGGGGGGGGGGGGGGGGGGGGGGGGGGGGGGGGGGGGGGGGG
>NZ_JAELTV010000526.1 GCF_016429005.1 Pedobacter sp. ASV19 | reverse complement strand
CCCCCCCCCCCCCCCCCCCCCCCCCCCCCCCCCCCCCCCCCCCCCCCCCCCTTTTTAGATGTGTATAAGAGACAGCTTAATTGGTGAATATCTAAAATAGCAATAAACTCTAGTCATCCTATAATCAAATAATCAATATATTTAAATACAATAGTCTAGTTAAAACTCAAGCACTCAAATTATGCCATCTCAAGCCACCCTATCTTTCGATTCAATCAACTCCATCAATCCACTCACGGGTTACACCACCGCTTCAAATCACGAAACAGTACAAGTCTTAGGCTATTATAATCCTGCCGATGGAGGCGGGGGTGAGTTTTACTGGGATCCAACCTCTACTGCTATTGCTGATGGCGGAAGTGTGGTAGCAACCAGTCTAACTACAGGCCGGTGGATAAGAATTTTTTCAACTTTTCAAATTAGTGTAAAAGCATTTGGAGCCGTAGGAAACAATTCAACAGATGATCACGTAGCCATTCAAAATGCTTCAAACTATTGTCAAACCCTTATACCTGCTTCTCCAACATTATATTTTCCTTCTGCAAAGGGATACAACATAAATAATAACACTATAACCGTTAAGCCGTATATTTCAGTATGGATGGATAGCTTCCTTAATTTAAACAATACGACCTTTGACAAGCCTTGCCTTCAAATCGGAGAACCGGGTATAGTAAATGGCACTTTGAACTGTCGCATAATGGTAAATAATAAAATATATTCCCCTTGGGGCAATTACACCAACTGCATCGGCGTAAAATTTATAAATCTAACGTCATCGAATATTAAGATTGATGCTGCAACAGGGTTCACCATAGGCTGTCAATTATTTTCAGACATTGCTTGTGAGTACAATAATTTCTATCTAACCTCTTTGATTGACAATCAACGCGCCATTGATTTTACGACTACTGGAGCAGGCTTCGTAAATGAGAATGTATTTATTGGTGGTAATTTTTCAGCATCATCAAATTTATCAAAAGCACCTTGGAATACACAAAGCAGATGGGGTATTTATGCAGTGGCAGCAGGATCAATGAATCAAAATGTATTTTATAAGCCTTGCTTTCAACTGGGGGCATATCCACTAATAAATATCACTTCAATAAATACACTAAACAATTTAACTCCAGGAAGCGGGTACACAGACGGCACATATTCTAACGTCTCACTAACCGGAGGGAGCGGAAGCGGTGCAATAGCGACAGTCACCATTTCAGGGGGTGAAATAACAACAGTCCAACTTACATCATATGGCATAGGCTATGCCGTTGGAGATACACTATCTGCTTTACTTGCAGGCGGATCAGGATTTTCTAGCAGCGTAGCTGCACTCGCAGCTGATGCCTCTGGTATTAGTAATTTCACCTTCAGCCCTGGTACAGGTTATACCAATGGTACTTATTATAATGTTGCACTAACAGGTGGCACCGGAAATGGAGCAAGAGCCACTATTACAATAGAAGGTGGTAAGATATCAACAGTTCAATTTACCATAATCGGGATTGGATATACTATAGGAGACATCTTATCAGCAACATTTATAGGAGGAATAGCCTCCAACTTTTTAACCGTTATCACACTTTCCGTTAGCCCAACGGCCATAAACAACTTTACTTTTACAGCCGGTTCGGGTTATCCCAACGGAACTTATTCCAATATACCATTAACAGGCGGTACAGGAAACGGAGCAAAAGCAACAATCTCGGTTGCAGGTGGTATTATATATGCTATTCAGATCACTTCAACAGGAATTGGATATGCCATTGGAGACAGTCTATCAGCAACATTTGGTGGAGCAACAGCAACAAACTTTTTCACAATAATTACTTTGACCATAAGCCCTACTTCTATTAGTGCCTTCAGTTTAAGTAATATAGGGACACTTTATACAACTGGTACATATGCAAATGTAGTATTGACTGGCGGAAGTGGTAGTGGCGCTAAAGCGACAATTACTATATCAGGTGGTAGTATTACAGCCGTTCAATTATTGGCTATTGGAATCGGCTATGCGGTAGGTGATATTTTAACAGCCCCAGCAACAAGTATTGGTGGTACAGGGAGTGGATTCAACATAACAATAACAAATCTTTTATCTGGCGGAGCGATGGCAATTCCCGTTTATCTTGATAGTGCACTCTTCTTCTCCTTTAATAATTGCAGAGTAGAAAGCTGCTCAACAACGATCATTCAAGCAAGAAATAGAGCCGCAGGCAATAGTTTTAGCGTAGATTACTATAATGGATTAAATCTTGCTGATCCAACTCTTACGATAGATGATAGTACAAGTGCAAGAGATACTGTTGTTAACTTCAACTTTATACCTGAATCCTATGCGGCCAATACTTTAATATACAGCAGCCCACTATTGGTGAATGCACTATCTCCTTATGGACCCAACCTATACAATATCAAAGGACTTGATTGGGTTAGAAGAACTGACGGAGCCGTTATTAATGGATCTACATTAACATTTATAGGACCGGATTATATTGAATTATCTTCAGCTGATGCCTGCTTCCCATCAGTAACTATTAACACAATGGCAACAAAGCGATTTCTAGTCAAATTTGACACGGTATCTAACGGCCCATCTTTTCCTGGATTTGGAGGACGTTTTTTTATAAATTGCTATGATGTTTCAGGTAATAT
>NZ_JAELTV010000525.1 GCF_016429005.1 Pedobacter sp. ASV19 | reverse complement strand
CTCGGAGATGTGTATAAGAGACAGTCTCTATTCCAATCTTAATAATATAATAATCACTATTCGGATTTATTTTATTATTAATGAATCCAGCTGTCGCATCTATAATATTATTGCTAAGATAGCTTTTGTTGTATCTTAGATAATGCTCAATAAGATCGAGCTGATGAGTATTTATATCTATCTGAATCTGCTGAGTAGAAAAATATTTTATGACCTCTTTTCGATCCGTAACAAATGCTATATCTGAAGATGGCTTAGTCAACATCTCTCGCAGTTTTTCACGTCCACCTAATGTTCTGGTGTCTTTGAAAATACTAAAAATTGATCTGGAAGTACTTGTTTCGGTCAAAATATTCAAATCCTTATAGGTTTGAATGTCCATTTCAAATTTCATCGTGCTAGATTTACTATAATCGGATTATTGATTGTAATTTATATAAAATAAAACAATTAACGATAGCAAAATAGTTTGTTAAGTGATCACCCTGAAACAGCTGTGAAAAAATGCATTTGTTACTGAGTTTAACATCCGTATGCTAAAACCACTTTTTCCATTTGAATATCAGCAACGGAGCAATCACGCTGATTCCCATCACAATCAATGCCATCGCATAACCATGCGGCCAGTCGTACTCCCCAATCGACTTAAAATTCATACCCCAGATACCCGCCAGGACCATCGGTGGAATAGTGACAACCGATACAATGGTGAGTACCTTCATCACGTCGTTTTGATCATTATTAATGAAACCCAGTACCGCGTCAAGCAGAAACTGCAAACGGTCGCTAAGCTGCTGGTCGAACTCATTAAGTGAACCTATATCCCCCTGCACAGTTTTTAAATGGATATGACGTTCACTACCCAACCAGGGCGGGGCTATTTCACATAGGTAGGTGATCACCCGAGATACCCCGAGTGTTGCCGAGCGCAACTGAACTATCTGACGCTGCATCAGGCCAACCTTAAACAGTGCTTTCTTAAGCAGAGCGCCCTGATGGTTCCTATTAGAAAAGATCGAGCTGGAGAGTGTAGACAGTTCACTTCCAACAGCCTCCATACTATCAGCGGCTACGTTAACAATCGCTTCGATCAGTTCAATGAAAATATCCACACTACTGTTATTTGATAGGTCAGCATCAATGCTCTCCGCCAGATGCTTGAAAGCCAGAGATTCCCCGTAGCGCACAGACACCAGCACATTTGGGGTAAGCACAAAGCCCAGAGGGGTTAACGAACCCTGACTAGATTCAGCAGGCACAAATGCAGGAATATTCAATCGCAAGGTATCATTCGCAGATTTAAGCCGGCTGGATAATTCAATAGCGCTAATTTGGTCACGTACCGGCAATTTGCCTCCAAGAATCAGCTCGGCCTGACTGCGTTCTTCGTCGGTAGGATTAAGTAAATCCAGCCACACAGGTGTGTTGTTTGTATCTGTAACGATATCCGGATGCCACAGATGTGATTTGGTTGTATTTGAAAAATGAAATGTCAGCATAATTTTTCCAAAGAGAAGATATTAAAGGTAATGATCTTTAAGTATTCAACGCTTTATTTTCTTTTGAAATTTATTTTCCCAAACCCGATGCACCAATGATATTGGTCTTCATAATGGACAAATTTAAAGCCTTTCGATAGTAACTCTATAATCGCTAATCAACACAAATTAACCTAAAAACTCCTTGATGCAATTTGCTGTTTCTGTCGGTTTTTCTGCTAGCATGAAATGCCCGCTACCCTCAACCTTTACTAATTGCAGATCTGTTGTATAGTTAGGAAGCGTATTTTGCAACATATCAAATCCAGTTGCACCTATTCCAATGACCGGCATACTGAGTTTCGCATAAGCTTTTATATCTTCTATATCCTGTGGAAAAGCTTGATACCATGCATTTGACGCACGTATACCATCATTACTGTCGTAGGCAAATGCATATATGGCTTTATCAAACTCATCAATATTATTTTGGTCATTTAACAGGTTTTTAAATATCCACGCCACGACAATAGACATACGACCTGCAAGCAATTGTTCAGGGATTTCTTTTACCTGATTGAAAGCAAGCCACCACGGATAAAGATAATTCGCATCTAGCATTGGAAGCATAGGTAATTGATACATTCCTGCATCTGGATGTGGTGTATCTAAAACAATTAACTTTGAAGTATTCTCTGGAAAATTGGCTGCAAAGCTGAAAGCAACATGGGCACCAATATCATGACCACCTATATTAATGTTCTTGTAACCCAATTTTATGACCAGTTCATAAACGTCTTTGGCCATATTTTTTTTGTCATATCCGCTTAATGGCTTTCCCGAACTCCCCATTCCTCTCAGATCTATCACTATAACATGGTATTTTGTTGCAAGCTCAGGCATTACTTTATGATAAGCCCACCAGGTTTCCGGCCAGCCGGGTAGTAGAATCAAAGGTTCCCCATTACCGCCTTCAACATAATGGAGGGTTGTTCCATTCACTTCTGTATAATTGTTTTTAAAACCTGGCAGCGATTTTATGAGTTCTTCGTCTGAATATTGCATTTCCATAGATTTATATATAACCGAGTGCTATTTTTATTGTAAAGGCAAAACTATCTACTAATTTTGCAACATACAAGTATGAAGTATACTACATAGTTCAACTTTTTTTTATATAGGAATGAAACTAATAAATCAGCTTTGCAAAGAAAAAGGGATACATAT
>NZ_JAELTV010000524.1 GCF_016429005.1 Pedobacter sp. ASV19 | reverse complement strand
CCCCCCCCCCCCCCCCCCCCCCCCCCCCCCCCCCCCCCCCCCCCCCCCCTTTTAGATGTGTATAAGAGACAGGCTATATTTAGTTCCTGAAGAACCATAGCTAACAGAAGTATTTAAGGTGCTTTTTGGATTGATAAAAAGACTATTACCCATACTAAACTGGTAATTTTGGGTATTAACACCGCTAGTTTTCAAATCCCTGTTCTCCTGGGTTTGGCTTTGATCAAAATAGGTCTCAATATGGCTGTCTGAAGATGGAGCATATTGCAAATTAGCCGATGTACTAAAATTGAGCAAATACCTGCTTTTACTTAAAGAGACATTACCCATGGCCATAGAAGAATTACTTCCTGTGTTTCCCAATATATTCCCAAAATAGCCCAGGTCATATTTGGTAGCTACAAAGCTAAGTGTCGGGCCTTCAGTTTTGAGGTCGTAGAGGTTCAGTTCAATTTTTTTGTAACTATTGTTGGTGTTGCCACTATTGAGGCTATTTATAATCTGGTTGGAAAAACCCGCTACATTTACCCCATCGCGCAATACCGTTAGGTCTTTACCCATATAGCTAACTTTTCCATTGTTGTCAACTTCTATGCCCGGAATAGTTTTTAAGATTTCGGCAAGGGTAAGCAATTTAGCATCAGGTAACTTGCTAATGTCCAAAGTCACTCCCTTTGCCGTTTCTTTAAGCGGCTTATTGCTTCCTTTAATAGTTATATCCTTAAGCTCTATAGGCTTTTTTTCCTGACCATAACTGCCTAAGTAAATAAGTATAAGGAAAATAAGTGCAAGCCTTCTTTTTTGTATACAATCCAAAATGAAAAGACTAGTTCAGTTTCTTAATATAAACTTTTACTGTATCTACCGTCTCTTTTTTAGAGGGAAAAGATATAGTCTCACCCTTTAACAGCTTGTAGGTTTTCGCATTGCGTATGGCCGGGCTTCCTTCATCCTTTGCTTTTGGGTTGAGTTCCAATTCAACCTTATTATAATAATTGTCATTTCGCATAATGATAGTCCCAAAACCTTTATCATCTGTTTGGCTGGGATATAAAGAAGTACCATTTTTATAAATCGCAAAATAATGGTTCGCAACAGGTATATCGGTACCCGCCTCCAGGAGCTGGATTACCTTTTTAAAAATTTTATTGCTTTTAGCAGCCCCGGTTCCCCCCGAACGCATTCGCGCCCTTTCAATATCCCTGGATATTTCAGATTGCGCTTTGGCCTGGATGATACCCAATGCTGACAAAGCGATAACAAACATTGCTTTTCTCATGTTTTTAATAAAAATTAAGAGTACTCTTTTGGGTAAAAAAATCTATTTTTCATTACAACCACACCAATGCGTAACCTTATTAGGTATATCGCAGGAATAAGCAGCTGAAGCACCAGCACATTGATAACCATCAACAATTGAACTGTTATGGAGAAATTTCTCTTTTGCAGGCTAAAAGATTTAGCACAAGGAATAGAGCAGTTAAAGTATGGTACATCTTCATTGAAATATTAAAGTTTAGTTGATTAAATATAAAACACCCTTATCGTAATAGAAATAGACTGTATCTATCAAATCAGCCTTAAAACTGGCAAAAGAGGAGGGGTATTACTTAAAGATATTTTAATAAGAATTTAAGTGCGGAAAAAGATTAGTCGAATTAGCTCACTTTTAAACAATATCTTTTTTTCAGTATCCACTGTTTTCCTGATTTTTGAAACAATAGTGTCATTTCCTGTCCACATCTATCGCCGCAACTAAATTCTACGTGCATGATCGCAGAGTTTAGATCTTTTGTAAACAGGACATGGGACAATTGAAAGTATCCCCCACCAATAGAGCGATATAAATCATTCCATTTTGCAGTTTCATTTCCTCCAGGCAGCTTTTGGACAGATAATAATTTTACAGATGGAAGACCGCTAGCTGACCACTCAAGTGTATCTTTGGCCGTGCGTGAAGTAAAATCTTCCTGCGCAAAATCTCCTTTAGGAAGATCTTTGATGACTTCCTCCAGGCAATCGGTGGCTTGAATGGTATATGGTTGACTTAGAAGGATAATAGAATCCTTTTTAACTTCTTTGGAAAAGTACTGATTAAGCAGATTTTTCTCTTCCATCTTCCATTTCTTTTGCAAGGAAGGATCATCTATATCCTTGGGACGGTTTCCTGAACATGAAATAAAAAGTATCAAGGATAATGCCCCTAAGATCTTATAAGCCAAAAAAATGTTTTTTAAATACATATTAGTAGATGGTTAGTTTATTATAAGTTATTTCACCGGTTAATGAGTTAAAGCTCATAATCCCGCTACTACCACCATCGCCATTTCCTCCACCAGTTCCGATGCCCGGATCTTGCCCGATACTTGGGTTTGTTACATTATCACAGTTATAATATCTGTTCAATATTTCAGAAGCTCTTTGCCGAAGTTAGCCGCAATTAGCACTATCACCTGCATAATTTATAATGGCATCGTACAAATCTATCAAATCTTTACAGGCTTTATATTAGCATATATCCTGTCTCTTATACACATCTAAAATGGGGGGGGGGGGGGGGGGGGGGGGGGGGGGGGGGGGGGGGGGGGGGGGGGGGGGGGGGGGGGGGGGGGGGGGGGGGGGGG
>NZ_JAELTV010000523.1 GCF_016429005.1 Pedobacter sp. ASV19 | reverse complement strand
CCCCCCCCCCCCCCCCCCCCCCCCCCCCCCCCCCCCCCCCCCCCCCCCCCCCATTTTAGATGTGTATAAGAGACAGATCCAGATCCATCGTTGATGTAAATGTCTTTTTTTAATGCCTTTAAAGATAAATCCTGGATATTGATTGAATGATCTGCTACTGTCCATACAGCCATGCCGCCTTCGGGTATCTGAAAATGAATTTTGTCGTTCAGGTAATGTTTCATCAAGTCGCAAAATATGTCCCTTCGTTCTCTATAGATCCGCAATGATTTACGTAAATGCTTTTGTATTGTTCCAAGCTTAAATAATTCTGCAATTGAATTCTCCAGCATAAAATCTCCCTGCCGGTCAACAATACGGCGCAACCGGGCCAATTGTTGCACCACATTTTCAGGGGCAACAAGATAGCCTACACGAAATGCAGGGGCAATGCTTTTGGTAAATGATCCACAATAGATCACATGACCGGTTTTATCTGCTGAGGCTAATGGCTGAAGAGGTTTATTCAGGTAATGAAAATCGTAATCGTAGTCGTCCTCAAAAATGATAAAACCAAATTCTTCCGCCAGGCTTAGCAACTGTATCCGGCGATCCGCACGCATTGGAACTGTTGTGGGGTAGTGGTGATGGGGGGTGAGATAAACTAGCCTTATTTTCTTTACAAGGCATAGTCTTCGCAGTTCATCGACATTCAAACCATGCTCATCCACGGCAATCTTGTGTACGATGGCTTGTGCTTCCAAGAAATTCATACTGGCTGCTTTCCAGCTGAGTTCCGTAACCACTACATGTTCTCCGGGTTTTATTAAAGCTGCACTAACCAGGTAAAGGCCCATAACTGTACCACGGGTAATCAGGATATTTTCGGTACTGATATTTAAACCGCGCGTTTCTGCAAAATAATTGCATAGTTCTTCTCTCAATGATAAAGAACCTTTAGTATCGCCATATCCAAACCTTACATAGGAGTTTCCCGCCAGGAGTTGAGTCCGATAAGCCCTGGATAGCTCGGTTAATGGAGCTAAACGGCTATCCGGATAGCCATCATCCAGATGAAACTGCTGTGTAGTCTTGATCATCTTTCTTTTTAAATGATCTGCATTGCCAATAGAAAAGCCTGCAATTTTCAGGGCGTTAATATTGGTGTGGTTTTTAGCTGACAGCTTTTCCAGTTCTAATTGTGGTAGATTACTGCTTACGAAAGTCCCATTGCCACCTTCACTTTCAAGCCAGCCTTGTACTAATAATTCGTCATAGGCCCTGACAACTGTCTTTCTATGGACCTTTAGAAGTTCCGCCATTTTTCGGGTACTGAGTAACCGATGGGCTACCGGCAAGGTGCCATCCTTGATCAGTTGCATTAATCGGTTGGCCAGCTGCAGATAGACTGGTTGGAGCGCATCACGGTCAATAACGATTAAGGTAGCAAGTATTTGCATAGAGATTGGACTACTGAATATGTATAAAACTAACAATAATCTTCGTCCGATAAAAAATTAAAAGCGAAATAAATAAGCAGGTGTCTTTTTTGGCACCTGCTTTCTATTGTTAGCTTGCTTTAAGCAATTCCTGATTGAAATTATAAATATCTATTAGAATTATGATCTTAATCTCTATTCCAAAATGCTGGTGGTTCTATCCCCAAGCTACGCAGGTAGACTGTACCCTGTGCACGATGATGAATCTCATTATCGATAAAGTAAAGAATAGTTGAAAAAACCTGTCCTTCATATTGACCAAAGACCACTACTCTTTCCTGGAAACGTTCTTCTGAAATCTGCGACCAAAAGGCTATGATCTGTTCAGTGCCTTTGTCCCATAGGCGAAGTAATCCTTCTTTTGTGCTATCTTCCGGGCTGATGGTATGCTTGTTAAAGCCGCCAGTGTTTTCCCAGTTATCAGTTACAATACCTTGTATTCCAGGGCCTGAAATATCAATAATTTCCTTCATCATTTCTGAAAAAGGGCGCATTCCTCCAATACTATAGGTAAATAACTTATCTTCTGGAAATGCTTCTATTACACGTCTGGTTAGCCTGCGGTGCCCCAGCCAATCATTCAGCATATTGGCAGATGAAATGAATGATTGAGTTTCAATAGCTTTGGTAGTTGTGTTTTCGGTTGTCATAATCTTAAAGGTTTTTTAGTGAGTCTTTATGTTTAACAACACAAAGAAAACACCTCTAACTGACAACCCTATGGCAGCGTATTTCGTAAAATTTTAATGAATAAATTTATTTCCGGTTACTGGTGAAAAAAGAACAAGTAAGTCAAAACCTGTGAGCAGTTTTTCCATTTCAAGATTACTTCCTTTCAGATTCCCCTTTTTTAAGGCTGTTCGTATCGGTCTTAAGTCGAACACCACCCATTCATCATCATTCACGACACTATAGAAAGGTTTAAATGAAGTTAGATCTTTATCATCCTCCACATGATAAGGTTGAATAGCTTTGTTGTTGTCGGTTGAAAACATGGTGTTAAAGCTCCCTTTTTTACCAAAAATAAGGATGTGCAGGGTTTTCTTTCCTTGTGCAGCCGCGAGATTATCAGCTAGATTACCTACTTCATATCTGTCTCTTATACACATCTAAAAGGGGGGGGGGGGGGGGGGGGGGGGGGGGGGGGGGGGGGGGGGGGGGGGGG
>NZ_JAELTV010000522.1 GCF_016429005.1 Pedobacter sp. ASV19 | reverse complement strand
ACGTTCGTCGGCAGCGTCAGATGTGTATAAGAGACAGGCTTTAAATAGCCAGCAAAAGAAGGCGCTGAACTCATAATTGAGGGGCGTTATTCCATGTATTTAAATTGTTACCAGGATTTTCTGATCTTCAACTAATCCATTGCCGTCCTTACTGGTCTATAAGGATAAATTGTATATATTTAATTTATGACTAAAATTTTTACGCCCGGACTGGTATTTTTTATACTGGTATTTTTAGGTTCACTTTCTTTATCAGCTCAAACCAAAAACGGATCTGTTGCCGGAAGAGTGATTACGGCCAAAGACAAACAGCCTGTTGATTATGCAACAGTTGCCGTAAAAAGTTTAAAGGACTCCAGCGTTGTTGGAACGATTAATACAGAGAAGGATGGTCGTTTTGAAGTAAAAGGGCTTGCTCCCGGGGTTTACCGCTTATATGTTGCCTATCTTGGACTTCAAAATGTAACCAAAGATTTTACGGTTTCTGCTGATGCTCCTTCAGTTAGTCTGGGTGATCTTGCAATGCAAAATACAGGTCTTGATTTAAAGACGGTAGAGATTAAAGGTGAGGCGCCGCCCGTAGTAGTCAAAAAGGATACGATTGAATTTAATGCCAGTACGGTAAAGGTAAGGGAGAATGCTGTTGTAGAAGATGTTTTGAAGAAATTGCCGGGTGTTGAAGTTGCTAAAGATGGAAGTATTAAAGCACAGGGGGAGACCGTTACTAAAATCAAAGTAGATGGGAAAGAGTTTTTTGGAAGCGATCCCTTACTGGCCACAAAAAATTTACCTGCAGATATGGTGGATAAAATACAGGTGATTGATCAGATGTCTGATCAGGCCCAGTTTACTGGTGTGGATGATGGTAACAGGGAAAAAATCATTAACATTACGACCAAAAAAGATAAGAAAAACGGAATCTTTGGAAACAGTTCAGCAGGATATGGAACTGACGGCAGATATGATGTTAACCTGAACGTCAATAAATTTAAGGGTGATGAACAGATGTCGGTTGTTGGCCAGTTTAACAATGTAAATAAACAAAGCTTTGGAGGCGGCGCAGGAACAGGTGGCGGAGGTGGAAGAATGATACAACTGGTTAGTGGCAGTGCTGCTCCTCCTCAGGGTATTACCACAACTAATGCTGCAGGTTTTAACTTTGCAACCATTACGAAAAATAAAACGGAGATCAATGCCAGTTACTTTTTTAACAAAACGTCTTTGTTCAATGAGCAAAACAGTTTAACACAAAATTTGCTGGGCAATACCAAAACTACATTTGGGAATGATCTTAACAGCACAACTGAACGTCTTAACCACAGACTGAATTTCCTTATTGATACTAAAATTGATTCAGCTACCTCGATCAAAATACAGCCGAATCTGAGTTATACAGATACCAAGTTGGATCAGAATAGTGTTTACACCAACCATTATGATAAATTATCCACAGATGGTACACAAGGTTATAATACGAAATCTACGTCTCCAACATTGTCCAATAATTTGTTGCTGCGCCATAAGTTTCTTCGTCGTGGGCGTACAATTTCCTTGAACGTAAGTACAAATATTAACGACAATACTTCGGATAATTATAATAATATTGTTGCCAATACGATTGATTCTACAGGAACATCTCAATCGCTTACCAACCAGTTTAATGATGTAAAAACGAATTCTATCGGTAATACAGCCAGAGTTGTTTATACAGAACCATTGTCAAAAACGTTGAACCTTGAGTTGAATTACCAGAACGGTTATAATCACGATAGATCGGAACGTTTTACCTATAATTTTAACCCATTGACTTCTCAGTATGATCTGATTGACAATACCTATTCTAATACCTATGAGAATACGACCTTGACCAATTCCCTTGGTTTCAGCTTTACAAAAACCGGGAAGAAATACAATCTGAATGCAGGTATTGCTGTGCAGAATACAGACCGGAAAAACGATAACATCACTACTGGGAATATGTTCAGCCAAAATTTTTACAATATTACACCAAGTGCGCAGTTCAGATATACTTTTAGTAACAGCAAGCGTTTAAGGATCAATTATCGTGGTTCTACCACACAACCTACAATTTCCCAGATCCAGCCGGTTCCGGATAATTCCAGTACACAAAGTATTGCTCTTGGAAATCCACATCTTAAGCCTTCATTTACCAATAACCTGAGTATTTTCTATAATAATTTTGATTTTGCACATTTCCGGTCATTGTTTGTTTTTGCAAATATTTCTCAAACCTTTAACGCTATAGGGAACAGCAGTACTTTGATCGTTAATGATCCGGATACGACAAAGAATGGAAAGATCTCGGTGCTTCCTGTTAACGTAAAAGGTGTTTATCAGTTCAATGCAGGGTCTTTTGTCGGGCTTCCTATTATCCCGGAAAACAAATTGAATGTGAATATTAATTTAAGTACATCGTTTTCAAAAGGGGTGAACATTACCAATTCTATCAATAACGTTTCTACGAATTTCAGTGTGACAAATGGCTATAAACTGGTTTCCAATTTTGAGAAATTTGATCTTACAGCAGGTATTAACGGAACTTTAAACAGAAGTATTTACTCGGCGCAGCCCAATGCAAATACAACCTATTATACTTTAAATCCGACCATGGACATCAGTTATGTATTCCCTGGTGATATTCGTCTGGCAGCCAATGTTGACTATTTTCAGAATACAGGAAGGGGTGAGGGCTATGATAGTAAGTATACAC
>NZ_JAELTV010000521.1 GCF_016429005.1 Pedobacter sp. ASV19 | reverse complement strand
CCCCCCCCCCCCCCCCCCCCCCCCCCCCCCCCCCCCCCCCCCCCCCCCTTTTTAGATGTGTATAAGAGACAGTTTCTAGACTTAACAAAATATATGCAAATGGCCAAAGCACATATCGTAGCGCCAATTAAGCAGGTTAAAGTGGTGTTTTGTAGTTCTGTTTTTGTAATGTATATTACTGCAATTGCCATAAGGCTAAATACGGCGTAAATCCCCCTCTTCATAGTTTCATTTGGCTGAGAAATTAAAAATAATCATCAGATTCCATTTTTGAAAGGATAATTTTCCTTTTTTTTAATCGTACTTAATATTCGGGCAATTTAAACTTAGACGACCAGGGTATAAGTTAAATTAAAACAGGCTATCCCCTCCCAAGGATAGCCCTGTGTTATTACACCGAAGGGGTATGAAGCCCTTTTATTATATAACTACTTTTAGTGTTGTTTAGTTTATTTTTTAAAAAATTAAACAAAAACTATTGTCTTAGACTCGAATTCGAGTCTAATGCGACTATGATGGTGTTGCATTTTAAATAGCCACATGAATTCTAAAAAAAAGCTGCTTATAATATTTGTTTTCTTAACTTTATAAGACGTGGTGCAATACCGTGTATTTGGAATAAAATAATTTAATTTTTTTTATTTTAAAAAAATGCTCTTATCAACTTTTTTATTTTTTGATGGTCAATTACTAAATAATAGTAGTGTTAAATATTAATTAAACATCTATCAATATGAAGTATTTTTTCTCTTTTGTTTTTGTAGCATTTCTTTTAGGTCAAAAGGAAGCTGTAGCCTGTACACGAGTAGTGTATAAAGGCCCCAATGGAACAGTGATCACAGCCCGCAGTATGGACTGGAAAGATGAAATTTCTGCTAATCTGTGGGTATTTCCCAGAGGAATCGCCAGAAATGGTGAAGTAGGTCCACAGTCTTTAAAATGGACTTCCAAGTATGGTAGTGTAATTTCCAGTGCCTGGGATATTGCAACTGTAGATGGTTTAAATGAGAAGGGATTAGTAGCCAATGTGTTGTGGCTGGTAGAATCCAGTTATCCAAAATTCGAACCCGAAGGTAAAAAGAAAGGCATTACTATTTCAGCATGGGCACAGTATGTCCTGGATAATTTTGCAACTGTAAATGAAGCCGTTACTGCGCTAAAAGATGAGGCGTTCGTTATAGTCAGTGATTATATTCCCGGCACTAAAAAATTCACGACCCTTCATTTATCCATTTCGGATGCTTCAGGTGATAATGCAATATTTGAATATATTGATGGAAAGCTAGTGATTCATCATGATGCTTCCTATACCGTGATGACGAACTCTCCAATATTTAGTGAGCAGCTTGCTTTAAATAATTATTGGTCGGGTATTCCCGGAACAATCATGCTGCCAGGCACCAATCGTGCAGCCGATCGTTTTGTGAGGGCTTCTTATTACATTAATGCCATTCCCCAAACTGACGATACCAGAATTGCGGTTGCCAGCGTGTTTAGCGTAATCAGAAATTGTTCTGTACCTTTTGGTATTAGTTCAGAAACAGAGCCTAACATTTCTTCAACCCGATGGAGGTCTGTGGCAGATCAAAAAAATAAAGTCTATTATTTTGAAAATGTTTTAATCCCGGGTACCTTTTGGGTAGACTTGAGTAAATTTGATTTAAATGAAGGTTCAAAATCTATGAAACTGAATTTAAAACAGAGCATTGCACTTAATGGCCTTTCAAATTCGGAATTTAAAGCAGCAGAACCTTTCAAATTTTTAGGAATCTGATTTCAAGACGATCTAAGAAAAACTGATGATTTCTGGTAATGTGGCCAGCGTTTCACTCATGATCACCAAGTACTTTTTTTGACCTGATACCTTAAACACGACAATTAAATGATCATTTTCTTTGGTGATTTCTACTCTTTCCACAGAAAGGCCTTTTGTATTTAAGATGTTTTCCAGCCGCTCAATCTGATTAAAATCCGGATCACGGAAGGTTACATTTAAGAGTCGTTCTTTTTGTAGCCGGGCAATCATCTGCTCCACTTTTGTAACCATTAAAAGAACACCAAGAGTGATGACAGTGAGACATAAAGCTAAGGCATGATAACCGATACCGGTGGTCATGCCGATCGCTGCAGAAGTCCAAATTACAGCAGCGGTAGTTAATCCCCTGACAGAAATTTTGTCTTTAAATATTACTCCTGCGCCAATAAAACCGATGCCGGTGATGATATTTGCCGAAATTCGGTCATCGGCCCCAGCACCATGCCGGGAAACTATAGTAAAAATTGTAGATCCGAGGGAAATCAGAATTATAGTGCGAAAGCCAGCAGACTTATTTTTATATTCTCGTTCAAATCCTATTGCACCACCGCATATGATGGAAACCATCATAGCAATCATATCTTCTAATTCTATTGTGAAATCCATAAATAAATTTCTAATTGTTATTTGTCTTTGTAAACTAGTACCAGCGTGTTTGGTTTTAACTTAACCCTATTTTTTTGTTTATTGTTTTATCGCCAGGTTCTGATTGAAAGCCAGCAGAGCAGTGAGCCTTCATAAGTAAAACCTGATGGTCACTGTACAATAAACTTGTAACCCTCCCGGATTTCGAACCGGTCTGCTGACGAGAACTCAAATTTATAATATATGTTCCAACTAATCCAACTTTTTTCGAGTTGGATTAGTTGGAACACGCCGCCGGCAGGGCTTTATACTCC
>NZ_JAELTV010000520.1 GCF_016429005.1 Pedobacter sp. ASV19 | reverse complement strand
CCCCCCCCCCCCCCCCCCCCCCCCCCCCCCCCCCCCCCCCCCCCCCCCCTTTTAGATGTGTATAAGAGACAGTAAAAATATTGATGTGATTCATCATACTCTTGATAATCTGTTGTACTGGGCCAGAAATCAGATGGATGCCTCTGGAAGCTTTTTTTCTGTTTTTGATCTTAACTGCGCTGCAGATACACTGCTGCATGTTTATCAACCCCTTGCTCTAAATAAAATTATAGTACTGAAAATGGAGGCAACAGAAATACCAGAGGTTTATGCAGACCGAAACCAGGTATTGCTTATTTTACGCAATCTGATAGATAATGCCATTAAATTTACTCGTCCAGGAGGTTGTATCCGGATTGAATTGAAAAAGGAAGGAGATGAGGTTAGGGTTAGTGTAAGTAACCCCGCAGTTGATCCCGAAAGATTAAACCTGGATACACTGCGTTGGCCAAATATTCAGGTAAGTACACCTGGGACGGCAAATGAAAGGGGAGTTGGTTTAGGTTTGCAGCTTTGCCATGAATTCGCAAAAGCCAATGGAAGAAAACTGGATGTGCAGCTTATCGGAGACGATATCGAGTTTTATTTTTATCTTAAAATAGCAGAGTAGCCTCGCGATGTATAATAGAAAGAGGGTGTATTCATAAATTATGATACACCCTCTTTTACAATCTATTTCAATTTAGCCAATGCTTTTCCAATTCGAGAAACAGCGTCTCTTAACTTATCTTCCGCTGCTGCATAAGAAATACGGATACAATCGTCATTCCCAAAGGCTTCACCGGTAACAGTAGAAACATGTGCTTCATTCAGCAGATATAAAGAAAGGTCTTCTGCGTTATTGATCGTTTGTCCATCGGCACTTTTTCCAAAAAAAGATTTTACTTCAGGGAAGAAATAAAATGCACCATCAGGAAGATTAACGTTCAATCCGGGAATTTCTTTAAGCAAATTGTAAACAATATCCCTGCGTTTTTTGAACTCAGCAACCATTTCATGAACAGTATCGAGGCCATCCTGATAAGCTTTTAAAGCCGCGCGCTGTGCGATGGAACAGGTACCTGAAGTGATCTGGCCCTGCATTTTATCTACCGCGTTTGCGATTTCTTTATTTGCAGCTATGTAACCGACTCTCCAGCCTGTCATTGCATAAGATTTAGAGAAACCATTGATCACGACAACACGATCTTTGATAGAATCAAAAGATGCAATAGAAGCATGCTCGCCTACAAAGTTAATGTGCTCATATATCTCATCTGACAGAATATAGATGTTTGGATGCTTTTCAAATACAGCAACTAAACCAGCCAGTTCCTCTTTGCTGTAAACCGAACCTGTAGGGTTACAAGGAGAAGAGAACATGAAGAGTTTTGTTTTTGGCGTGATGGCTGCTTCCAGTTGCTCCGGGGTGATTTTAAAGTTCTGCTCAACGGTTGCGTTGATGAAAACAGTTTCACCTTCCGCAAGTTTGATCATCTCTGAATAAGATACCCAGTAAGGTGTAGGCACAATAACCTCTTGCCCCGGGTCAACCAGGCACATTACTGCATTTGCCAGGGATTGTTTTGCACCCGTAGAGACAACAATCTGGTCAAAACTATAAGTTAGTCCATTTTCCTTCAGTAACTTCTCTGCAATCGCCTTTCGTAATTCCGGATACCCCGATACCGGAGTATAATAAGAATAATTTTCGTCGATAGCTTTTTTAGCCGCTTCCTTAACGTGTTCTGGCGTAAAAAAATCTGGTTCACCAAAGCTCAGGTTGATTACATCTATCCCTTTTGCGGATAGTTCTCTACCGAGTTTTGCCATTTTAATGGTCTGCGATTCTGAGAGGTTGTTGATTCTCTTGGATAAAAATGTCATAATAGTTTGTGCGAAAGCAAAATATAATTTTGTGAGAAAGCAAATATAGAAACCTGGCGGAATTTTAAACTAAAAAAAATACTTTTTAATATATTTTAACTCTTAAACCGTATTTTTGGATGCTAATTACTGAAGTTTGCACCCTAAGAAAAAAGCTATCCTTGTTGCTCTATGCGTTAGTGTAGTGCTTATGCTCGCAAAATTTGCGGCTTATTTTATCACCAATTCCAATGCTATACTTACGGACGCTGCAGAGAGCATTGTGAATGTAATGGCCAGCAGTTTTGCATTTTACAGTATTTATCTGGCTACCTTACCTAAAGATGAAAACCATCCTTACGGACATGGCAAGGTAGAATTCTTTTCAGCCTTTGTAGAAGGGGTACTGATTGGACTGGCAGGGATCATTATTATTTTCAAATCTGCTCATGACCTAGTCTTTCCAACGGAGATCAAACAATTATTTGAGGGTGCGTTGATTATAGGTGCAACAGGCATTGTAAATTTGCTGGCTGGTTATTTTTTAATCAGTACCGGGAAAAAACATCATTCTTTAACGCTGGAAGCAGATGGAAAGCATTTAATGGTAGATGCCATAACCAGTGCGGGACTGGTGGTCGGGGTGATCTTAATCAAAACTACCGAAATTTACTGGCTGGATGGTGTAATCTCTATCCTGCTGGGCATTTTCATTGTATACAATGGTTATAAACTGACCAGGAAATCTGTTGGTGGCTTGATGGACGAGAGTAATATTGAGCTGGTTAAAAACATTGTAGAGGTGTTGCAAGATAACCGTGAAGACCCATGGATTGACGTACATAATCTTCGTGCACAACAATACGGCGCAGAT
>NZ_JAELTV010000051.1 GCF_016429005.1 Pedobacter sp. ASV19 | reverse complement strand
CGTTGTATTAAACCTGCTTACACCAACGAAAATTGATCCGAGTACAACACTCCCAACTGCAGGATCGACAGGAGCTGGGTTTAACTTTACCGGGACGCCATTAAAAGCAGCAATAGCTCAACTGATGAACATTACTCCGAAAGCGGTTGAGGTTGGACGGTACCGTTTAAGGAAAAAATTACAGCTGGCCACTGAAGTTAACCTTTTTGACTTTCTGATGGATATTGCGAATCAAAAATGATCTTATTGTAATTAACTGTTGTTCAGGTTCTTGTTTTTTGTTTGTAGTGCTCATGTAGTGCTTAAAATCTCTTTGGAAATTGGTTTCTGAACCTACTGTAGGGTTGGTGTAGTGTGGTCAAAAAATTAATTGACCTTCTGTACATGATACATTTGATCAAGCCAGATCCCCAAGTCTGGTGAATGCCGAACCAAATTATAAACCTAAATCAAATTCGTATGAAAAGAAGAATTACACTCATTTTCTTCATTTCCTGTTTACTCCTTGTTCCCTTTCTGACCAATGCCCAGGGAATCAGTGTGACCGGAAAAGTGACCGCTTCAGATGGAAATCCACTTCCCGGGGTTTCTGTGAAGATACAAGGCACACAAAAAGGTGTTAGTACCAATGCAACCGGAGGTTTTACAATCACAGTTCCCGGAAACAATTCAGTACTGGTCTTTTCCCAGATTGGGATGAAGACAAAAACATTGACTATAACAAGTGGAGGCCCGATACAAATCGTATTGGAAGAAGAAGACAACAAACTTAACGAAGTGGTCGTGGTTGGTTACGGAACCCAGAAAAGGAGTTTAGTTACCGGCGCTATTTCTTCCATTAAAGCAGAAGAATTGAAAACCGTTTCTTCCAGCAGGATTGATCAGGCCTTACAAGGCCGAACGGCGGGAGTTACTGTATCTCCAAGTTCCGGTGCACCTGGTTCGAGTCTTAGCATCCGGGTGAGAGGGGCAGGGTCCAATAAAGGAAATGAGCCCATGTATATTGTTGATGGGGTAAGAGCAGGTGGTATTGAATACCTGGACCCCTCTGAGGTCAGCTCGCTTGAGGTTTTAAAAGATGCTGCATCTGCCGCAATTTATGGAGCTGAAGGTGCAAATGGAGTCGTTATCATTACGACTAAATCTGGCAGAGCAAATACTTCAGACGTTAGTTATACCTTCCAGATCGGTCAGCAGTCGGCAAGAAATTTCACCAAAATGATGAATGCACCGCAATATCAGCAATACATGAAAGAAGCCGGTCAAAACGGTCCAACCGATGCCGAAGTTGCTGCCGTAGGTCTAGGAACAGACTGGCCCAAAGAGGTGCTTAAAAATGCACCCCTGCAACATCACACATTGAATTTTAGTGGAGGGAATGAAAAATCGACCTATTTGCTTGGAGCAACTTATTTTACCCAACAAGGGATTATTGGTGGAGATAAAGCCAAATTTGACCGTTATACGTTCCGAATCAATACAGACCATAAAATGAAATCCTGGTTAAAAGTTGGAGAACGTTTATCCTATGCAAATTTCACCAGCCGTGGAATTCCGGAAAATACAGAGTATGGTTCTGTAGTAGGTAGTATGATGGCTTATGATCCGATTACACCAGTTGTTTATACAGGAGCACTTCCTTCTCATGTTCAGAATGCTTTAAATAATGGAAATACCTTAGTTAAAGATGCCAATGGAAATTACTATGGAATATCCAAATTTGTACAGGGGGAATACGGTAATCCTTTGGCACAAATAGAAACCACACACACCCAAACTACCCAGAATAAAGTTGTAGGAAATTTATTTGCTGATATAACTCCTCTGGATGGATTAACCATTACCACCAGGTTTGGTATCGATGCAGCCTTCGTTAGAAATCATGCCTGGAACCCCAAATCCTGGTATTCGAGCGAGAAATTAAATAATGTAACCAATGGCTCAGATTATCAGAACAATTATTTTAACTGGCAATGGGAGAACTTTGCAACCTATGCAAAAAAGATAGGTGATCATAATTTTAGCGTTATGGTGGGTACTTCAGCATTAAAAAATATGTTCAATAACATAAGTGGCAGTTACGCTGGAATTTTTAAAGATGAAGACAAGTGGGCTTATCCTGATTTTGTTCCGGATACCGACGATAAACATGCAAAAATAACCGGACAGGCCAATGTAACAACTCTTGCCTCCTACTATAGTAGATTGAATTATGATTTTAAAGACCGATATCTGTTTGCGGCTACGGTTAGACGTGATGGTTCCTCAAAGCTTGCAGACGGGCACAGATGGGGTACTTATCCATCAGTATCTGCGGGTTGGATACTTTCTAAGGAGAACTTTTTCTCAGATAATATTTCGGGTGTTTTAAATTATGCCAAGCTGCGGGCCAGCTGGGGTCAAAATGGAAGTCTTTCCAATTTGGGTATTGGTGAATATGCCAACTCAATTGCTGTTGATTCCAAATATCTGGATGCGAGTGGAAAATTTATTCTGGGTGCTTCACCTACCAATCTCCCAAATAAGAACCTTACCTGGGAAAAAAGTGAGCAACTGGATTTTGGTGCTGATCTGAATTTTATGAACAATCGCTTTACCCTATCTGTTGATTGGTATAAAAAAACAACTAAAGACCTAATTACCTTCGGGGCTAACCCTTATTTTGTTGGAAATGTTCTAAACTCTGTAAATGCGGGTAACGTAGAGAACAAGGGCTGGGAATTTGAATTGAGTTATAATAATGGAAACGATCATGCCTTCAGATACGAGATAGGTGCTAATTTGAGTACCTATAAAAATAAGGTAACTAAAACCAATCCACTTTATCCGGTTATTGATGGCGCGGGGGTCGGTACAGGATGGACGGCTACCCGTTTTGAAGTGGGACTTCCAATTTGGTATTTCAGAGGCTACAAAACCGACGGTATTTTTCAAAACCAAGCCCAGATTGACCAGTATATTGCGCAAAATAAGTTGACGGGATATAAACCAAAACCAGGAGATCCTGTTATTTTAGATACCAATAAAGATGGACAAATTTCAGATACCGATCAAACTTATATTGGAAGCCCGGTTCCGGATTTCACATATGGGCTACGCCTTAATTTTAGTTATAAAGGCTTTGACTTTCTAACCTTTATTCAGGGTTCAAAAGGAAACCAGGTATTAATGGGCTTTGTAAGAAATGACCGGAGGTTGGCGAACAAACCGGAGTTCTTCTTTACCGACCGCTGGACCGGAGACGGAAGTACAAACAATTTTTTTAGTGCGGCTGCCGATGCCAAAGCTTTCAACAGTGACAAGATGGTGTTTGATGGATCATTTGCGCGCATTCGTCAATTACAGTTAGGTTACACTCTTCCAAATTCTATTACGAATAAACTGAGCATCAAGAATGCGAGGATTTATATCTCCCTCGATGACTTTTTCACGTTCACCAAATACAAAGGTTTAGATCCGGAAGGTGGAAACGGAGGGGGTAATAGTATGGGAATTGATAGAGGTGCTTATCCTACCTCTAGAAAAGCTTTGGCCGGTATTTCATTTACTTTCTAACTAAGACAATCGAATCATGAACAGAACTATCATAAAAACAATCCTTTTTTGCATCACAGTTGGACTAATTTTCAGCAGTTGTAAAAAAAGCTTTCTGGATCAGCCCATTCCGGGAAAGATGACAGAAGATGAATTCTATAAAACCGATGCAGATGCTAATCTGGCCATTATAGCCGTTTACGATATCATGCAGTCCGACTACTGGAACGGAGGTTGGAACAGCATGTTGATGTTGAAAATCATGCCTTCCGACGAAAGCAATGCAGGTGGCGCCAATGATGGCGATCAGCCGGGCTATCAGGATCTGGACAAATACAGAGCAACCCCTCAAAATGACAAAGTTTCTAAAACCTGGCAAAAATGTTATATGGCTGTTTACCGTGCCAATAAGATTATCAATAAGGTGCAACCTGAAACTGATGTAAGAAAAAGGATTATTGCCGAAGCCAAGTTTCTTAGAGCTTATAACTATTTCGATTTGGTGACTTTATGGGGAGATGTACCCCTGGTTTTAGACGATATCGATCCGTCGAATTATACAACCACTGGACGCAGGCCTAAAGCAGAAGTTTATACATTGATTGAGGCCGATTTAAAGCAGGCCATCGACGGATTGCCTGCAAAGAGCGCCTATGGAGCAGCAGATAAATTCAGGGCTTCAAAGGGTGCAGCGCAGGCCTTACTAGGAAAATCCTATCTATATCAGCAAAAATGGACAGATGCCGTTAAGTATCTCAATGATGTAATCAATTCCAGAGAATATGATCTGGAAGCAAGTACCGCTTTTGCATTTTCCAAACAAGGCGAATTTGGAAAAGAATCTCTTTTTGAGATCTCTTATTCAAATATATCAGCGTATGACTATGGTAACTTTCCCTGGAGCGCGACACCAGAAAGCAATATTCATATCCAGCTATGGGGCCCAAGGGCAGATGCGCCTTATGTAATGGCTCCGGGAGATTCCCTCCTTGGGGGATGGGGGATGAATCTGGCCAAACGAAAGTTGTATAACGCCTTCGTCGCTGCTGGAGATGTAACCAGGAGGAAAAACACCATTATGTCTATTGAAGAGTTAAAAGCTGCGGGGGGAAATTTTCCATCTACTGGGATCTTTGACTTTGACGGATGTTTTCAAAGGAAATATGGCTCGTATGCCAGTCAGTCCGGAGGAACGGTTGCAGAATTAAATTACGGAACGAACTGGCGGTTTATGCGCTATGCCGATGTATTGCTAATGGCTGCAGAAGCAGATTACCGGGCAGGAGACGAACCTGGTTCCCGAAGGGAGCTTAAAAAAGTCCGTGACCGTTCGGGACTGCCTGAAGTTACGGCCAGTGGTACTGCCCTGTTCCAGGCTATTGTTACCGAAAGACAACTGGAGCTGGCCTTTGAAGGTTTCCGTTTTCTTGATCTGGTGAGATGGGGACTGGCAGAGCAGGAGTTAGGACCATTGGGTTTTATAAAGAACAAACACGAACTGCTCCCTATCCCTGCTAATGAGATCACTACTGGTAAATTGACACAAAATCCAGGATATTAATCAGGCCGGAGGGCATTTTTTAATGCCCTCCACCTTACATTTGCCCAGAATTATTATTTATTATACTTAGATACATGAAGCAAATTTTTTTAGCCCTTGTCCTGGTACCCTCACTTTTAATGGCACAAAGCCGGGGAGGAGGAGAAAAGTCCGTAACCGTTTATACTACTGCAGACCAAACAGAACTCCGGATTTCAGAAACGGAGAAACTACATTTCAAAACCTTTAAACAACCTCTGGAGACCCAAATCAGTGTTTTTGTAGATCCGGCAAAAACCTTTCAGACCTATATGGGTATTGGAGGTGCTTTAACAGATGCATCTGCTGAAACCTTTGCCAAATTATCTAAAGCAGCGCAAAAAGAATTTTTAACGGCTTATTACAGTAAGGATAAAGGAATTGGTTATACATTAGCCAGAACTTCCATTGCAAGTAGCGACTTTTCTACAGAAAGCTACGGGTATCTGGCAGAAAATGATGCGAGTTTAAAATCATTCAATGTCAATCACGATAAAAAATACCGTATCCCTTTTATTAAACAAGCCATCGAAGCTGCTGGCGGAAAACTTCCTCTGTATGTAAGCCCATGGAGCCCGCCTGCCTGGATGAAAGACAACAACAATGTACTGCAGGGAGGGAAACTGAAACCTGAATTCAGACAAAGCTGGGCCAATCACTATGTCAAATTCATCAAAACCTATGAAGCATTGGGAATTCCGGTTTGGGGTTTAACGGTACAAAATGAGCCTATGGCTAAACAGAAATGGGAATCCTGCATCTATACAGCAGAGGAAGAAAGGGATTTTATCAAAAAATTCTTAGGGCCAACTCTTCACAAAGAGGGTTTGGCAGATAAGAAACTGATTGCCTGGGACCACAACCGTGACTTGATTTTTCAACGCGCCAGCACCTTACTGGAAGATGCGGATGCGGCGAAATATGTTTGGGGTATCGGTTATCACTGGTATGAGACCTGGACCGGGGCCGGAATGCAGTTTGAAAATCTGAAGCGCGTTGCAGAAGCTTTCCCCGACAAACACCTGATCTTTACCGAAGGTTGTGAAGAGAAATTTGATCCCGGCAGGTTAAAAGACTGGGCACTGGGCGAGCGGTATGGCTATTCCATGATCAATGACTTTAATGCAGGTACAGTAGCCTGGACAGATTGGAATGTATTATTAGATGAGAATGGTGGACCCAACCATGTGGGGAACTTCTGTTTCGCACCTATACATGCCGACACCAAAACAGGAAAGCTGATCTATACCAATGCCTACTATTACATAGGCCAGTTTTCAAAGTTCATTCAAAACGGAGCAAAAAGAATTTCCAGTTCTGCAAGCCGCGACAATCTGTTAACCACTTCTTTTCTAAACCCTGACGGGTCAGTAGTTGTCGTGGTGATGAACCGCTCTGACAAAGCCATACCTTATTACCTTTGGATGAAAGGCGAAGCTGCTGAAACGACCAGTATGCCGCATTCCATCAGTACTTTAATTGTTAAATAAATGAACAAGAACCAGATCAGGAAAGCTGCAGGAGCACTTTCCATTTATATCCTTCTATGTGCGCTCCCTTTTTATTCAAATGCACAAGGTTTCTTAAAGGCAGATGGAAAAAAAATAGTAAATGAGAAGGGAAAAGAAGTTTTGCTCCGGGGTGTTGGTCTTGGCGGCTGGATGCTACAGGAAGGCTATATGCTGGGGCTTCAGCAGGAAGGACAGCAATATAAGATCAGGGAAAGGATACAATCCTTAATCGGCGAAACAGCAACAGCAAAATTTTATGAAGGCTGGCTCAGTAACCATACCACGAGGAAAGACATTAAAGCGATGAAGGAATGGGGTTTCAATTCTGTCCGTTTGCCCATGCATTATGACTTGTATACTTTGCCTGTAGAAAAGGAACCTGTAGCAGGAAAAGACACCTGGCTGGAGAAAGGCTTTGCCTTAACAGACAGCCTTCTGAACTGGTGCAGGGAAAACCAGATGTACCTGATCCTGGACCTTCATGCGGCTCCGGGCGGGCAGGGAAATGACCTGAATATTGCGGATCGGAACCCTGAGCATCCTTCTTTATGGGACAGCAAGGAGAATCAACGTAAAACCGTGGCACTTTGGAAGAAGCTTGCAGAAAGATATGTTTCAGAGCCATGGATAGGTGGCTATGATATTCTCAATGAACCCAACTGGGGATTTGAGGATCAGAAAAATGATGCTCACGGCACAAAGGAACAAAAGAATGTACTTTTAAAACAAGTACTCATCGATATTACGAAAGGCATACGGGAGGTGGATCAAAAACACCTGATCATTATTGAAGGGAATGGCTGGGGCAACAATTACAATGGCATGCTTCCTCCATGGGACAACAATATGGTATTGAGCTTTCACCGTTATTGGAATTTTAACAATGCAGAATCCATTAAAGGTATTCTCGAAAAGCGTGATCAATACAAAATACCTGTATGGATTGGCGAGACAGGAGAGAACTCCAATGTTTGGTTTACAGAGTCCATCTCGCTGCTGGAAAAAAATGACATCGGCTGGTGCTGGTGGCCTTTAAAAAAATCAGGTTTTAACAACCCATTGGAAGTTCCGTCTAATCCCGACTATCAGCAGGTATTGGCTTACTGGAATAAAAAAGGTCCTGAGCCCTCCAAAGAAACCAGTCTTAAAGGCTTGATGCGGTTGAAAGACGATCTGAAGTTTGACCATAATATCCAGCATCCTGATGTGATTGATGCTATGTTCAGACAGGTAAATACCACCTCTACAAAACCATTCAAAAACTGGATATTAAAAGAAAAGGGACGGCTGGAGATCCCGGCAGTAGATTATGACTTTGGAAGAAACGGCTATGCGTATTTTGATAAAGACACAGCCGATTACCACAGTTCAACAGGTATTACTACTGCTGGCAATCGCGGAAGAGTATATAGAAACGATGGAGTAGACATCAAAAAGGAATCCGGAAACCAGTTTTATGTCAGCGACACGGAAGAAGGGGAGTGGTTACAGTATACTTTTACCATAGAGAAAACCGGGCTTTACACGATTGCTTTAGAAACCTCTTCTAAAGGTAAAGCCCTCGTGGCAGTTGATGGCCGGAAACAAACAGGTATTCCAGCAAAAGTTAAACTGAACAAAGGAACACATCAGTTAAGAATTATCATCGAACAGGGCGGTATAGATTTGAAAAAAATCACTTTATCTTCATTTTAATTGAAAAGATATCGGTTTTATCACCGATATCTTTTCATAATTCAAATAATTGTCCTTACTTGGTACATATTTTATATTTTCAGGTGAAATGGATGTAGGAATTATTGGATTAGGAGACATGGGTAAATTGTATGCGAAGTGTTTTGCAAAGGCAGGATATCACGTATATGGTTCTGATTTACCACAGTTCAGAGACGGGTTAAAAGAAGAGCTTGAACCTTTTGGGATAGACGTTCTGGAAGATGGTCATGCCGTATCACGCAGATGTGATGTCATCATTTATGCTGTAGAAGCAGAAAAAATAGCAGATGTCCTCAGTCAATACGGGGCTTCAACCAAGTTCGGCGCCATTGTCGGCGGACAGACCTCCATCAAACATCCGGAAATAGCCGCATTTGAACGGTACCTGCCTGCAGATGTAAATATTGTTACCTGCCATTCCCTACATGGCCCTGCCTTTGATCCGGTAGGTCAAACTTTGATTGTTATTCCTCACCGTACCACTAAAGAAGCCTATCAGCGAATGACAGATCTGCTGTCTTCCCTTGGATCCGATATGGTTGAAATCCCGGATTTTCACGTTCACGACCAGATTGTGGCCGATACTCAGGCAGCGACTCATGTCGGTTTTGAAAGTATGGGCACCGCCTGGAAAGAAGCTGGTTTCTTCCCATGGGAAAATGACTCCTACATCGGAGGCATTGATAATGTGAAAATTCTGACCACCTTAAGGATCTTTAGTTATAAAGCGCATATCTACGGTGGTTTAGCTATTCTCAATCCCTATGCCCGTCAACAAGTGAAGCGTTATGCACAGTCTGAATCCGAACTGTTCAAACTGATGATCATGGAAGAAGAATCTCAATTCAGAACACGCCTGTATAAAGCCAGGGACTTTATCTTTCATGAAGATCAAAAGCCCTTGTTACTGGACGATAAAGTCATGAAAGAGTTTTCGCTGGCCGGCAGCCCAGGTACAAGAAAACCCAATTCACACCTGAGCCTGCTCAGTATGGCCGATGCCTGGTACAGCCTTGGGGTAAATCCATATGATAACCTGATCTGTCAAACACCCCCCTTTAAATTGAGATTAGGTATTGTAGAATATCTTTTCAGAAATGAAGAATTGCTGGAAGAATCGATTACTGCCGCACTGTACGATAAGAAAATCCGGGCAGACGATCTGGAATTCCATTCGGCAGTAAGGGAATGGTCCTCTATTATTGGCTATGGCGATATGGAAGGGTATAAACAACATTTTGAGCAGACCAAGCAGTTTTTCGGCGACAGGCTTGAACAAGGCCGGCAACGGAGCACAGAAATGATCAGAAGGTTGAATATGGATTAATCGTCCATATTCATGCACTTATAGTCTACCCTATAATAGCTATAGCAAAAATAGGCCATAGAAAGGACTGACAGTAACAAAGAAAAAAGTAAAACCTGATGAGCAAGTATAGCCACCGTAGAGCTGGCGAACATCAACAATATAAATTTCAGATAAATATTTTCGTTTCCCCCGACAGAAGTCAGTACCATTTTAAAAGAGAATAATCCGGCCATACTAAAGATTAATCCCTGCACCATTGGCACAGGTTGAAAGCCAACGGTTTGAAAATAGAACAGCAGTTCAGGAATAAAGAGGATCAGCAAAACCAGCAAAGTATTCAGCAGGACTTTCCTGCGCAAAACGGGGAGGCTCCTTATAAAGGAAAAGCAGGCCGCCTCATGCTTTAATAACATAGCTACCAGAACCGTATGAGACAGAATTGCAGCAAGAAGTCCGAATAGCGCTACCCGGACATCAGGGCCTATATCCGCAAACATCCAGAGCATGGCCTTAAAAAGTAGAAAAGACAAGACCTTGCAAACAAAAAACATAATTGTTTGCTGTTGGATTACATAAAACACCGGCCAGAGGGTCTCCGGTTTTCTGAATGAAGGAAAAGGTTTTCTGATTAGCTTTTTAGGCTGTATAAAACCATAATTGCTGAGCCTGTAATTGTAAAATGCAGCTGCGGAAATCAGAATTCCGGTAAATAGAAATATCCCGGGCACATTTCCATAATGTTTTATATATACCGACGTGACCAGAATCAGCACAATATACACCAGTACAGGTAAGAAGAGGGTAATGTACAACTTCGCCCAAACCTTTATTTGCTTTCCTGGTGAAAGGGTGGTTAATAAATTTAAAAAAGTGTGGTTAGTCAGTTTCTGTTGCTTATGGATAAACAGGACGCACTTTAGTGCATACAATATCCAAAGAAGACAACAAGAGAACAATGCAAGAGGTGATGAACTGATGGCCATCAGCAGCGACTTATGGTAATTTAGCATCTGACCAGGTTCTACTGCACCAAAAATGAGGTAAAAAAGAAATAAGAATAATCCTGCATGCTGCGTATAAAATTCCCTGGCCAGGGTTTTATGGAGCAGGCTTAACATGAAGTTAGTTTCCTGTCTTTAATATAGAACGAAGCCTTCACCTGGAGGCGGAGCGGATCAATATCCTGATGAGAAGACAGCAAGAAGCTTTTACCTTGACCACTGTATTCTTCGATCAGGCTGTACAGTACTTCCGCAGCCTGGGTATCTATCGTAATCAAAGGCTCATCCAGAATATAGAGTTCGGCGTTGCCTGTAAAAGCACAGATCAACGACAGTTTCTTAAGCATGCCGCTGGAATAACTCCCGATTTTCTGGTCCATAAATGCGGTCATTCCAAATCTTGCCGTGATGTTGTCACTAATGTCTCTCATCGCTTTACGGACAGCAATATGGTAATTTAAAAGGTCATTCCCGGTGATATATTCCGGATAACTCGGCTCTGCCTCCGCATAACTGATCATACTTCGGTAAGCAGCTGGTCTTTTTCTGATGTCAATCTGGTTCAAAGTTAAACTACCAGAAAAGGGTGTTTGACCAGCAAGTATTCTAAACAGGGTGGTCTTTCCGGTTCCGTTTCCGCCCTTTATCCAGTAAATCCCCTGGTCAAGTTGTAGTTCCATGAAATCGAGAACGGTATAACTGCCATACCTCTTCAGGAGATTTCTAATGTTTAAAGTTGTCAAAATCTTTTTTAATTTAAGACGGTCCAAGCTCCGATTTGTTACCTGTTAACCGTATTTTTGCGGCAAAACCATTATTTTAATTATGCCAGCAAAGAGATTCAGAAAACATTACCGCCGCGCCAGATATGTTCTGTACAGGGAAACCTTGATTGACACTAAAGAGCATGTTCTGACTTTTCTGGGTTCTTTTACCGGAATTGCGCCGATCTGTTTGCTGAACAGTAAGTATTTTGTGGCCAGTGATAACCTCTTCCTGCTGGCCTCTTTCGGCGCATCTTCCGTATTGATTTATGGCATTATCAATAGTCCTCTTGCACAACCCAGAAATCTAATTGGAGGGCATGTTGTATGTGCCTTGGTGGGGGTTACTGTACACAAATTGATTCCGGGCGAAATCTGGCTGGCCTGTGCCTTATCTGTTTCCATTTCTATCGTATTGATGCAGGTGACCAAAACGTTGCATCCACCGGGAGGAGCCACTGCATTACTGGCCAATGTTGGCGGGAAAAAAATCCTGGACCTGGGTTATCTGTTTGTGCTTACGCCGGTGCTCAGTGGTGTTTTGATCCTTTTGGTTGTGGCGCTGGTCTTCAATAATCTTCGCCACCGGAGGTATCCTCATCATGGCTGGTTCAGTAAAAAAAGATAAATATACTCCAATGAAGAAACTGATTTTAAGTATCCTTCTTTTAAGTTATTCCTGCATAATATTTGCTCAGGATATGGACTATGCCAGAAAGATTGTAAAGACATTGGCTTCTCCAGCTTTTAAAGGCCGGGGATATGCGGAAAAAGGCGATCAGATCGCCTCAGCATTTATAGCCGGAGAATTTAAAAAATCAGGCCTGCTTCCCTTAAACGAAAACTCCTATTTTCAGGATTTTGATCTTTCTGTAAACACTTTTCCCGGCGATGTGAAGGTTGAGCTTAACGGGAAAAAATTGACAACAGGAGCCGATTATCTGGTGGAAGCTTCGAGCCCTTCTGTTCATGGGCATTTTCAGGTGATCACAGCAGACCGGAATTCGCTGAACAGTGTAGAAAAAGTACTTGCTCTGGTAGACAAGGCAAAAGATGCCTTTATCCTGCTGAACGATCAGGTTAAGCCTTCAGAAGAAGGTTCTGAAGAAAGAAAAATGATTTCTCAGGCCATAGAAGCTTTGAAATATGACGAGAACTTAAAATTTAAAGGACTGATCGTTTGTACATCCGATAAATTGACCTGGACTACCTTATCCTTCCAAACCATCCGTCCGGTCATTGTGGTGAATAAGAAAGGTCTTGATCCTAAAAATATCCAAAATATAACGGTGGATATAGATAGCCGTTTTATCCCGAAATACACCACCAGAAATGTAGTGGGAATGCTTAAAGGAACATCCGGATCTGATTCCACACTGGTGATCTCGGCCCATTTTGACCACCTGGGGCTAATGGGTAACAAGGTTTATTTTCCCGGGGCTAATGATAATGCCAGCGGAACAGCCATGCTGCTGAGTTTCGTAAAAGAGTATGCCCGGCACCCCCCAAAATACAATACCGTATTTATGGCCTTTTCCGGAGAAGAAATTGGACTTTTGGGTTCAAAAGCATTTGTTGAACACCCGCTGATCGATCTGAAGAAAATTAAATTCCTGGTGAATTTTGACCTGGCGGGAACAGGAGAGGAGGGCATTAAAGTGGTGAACGGAAGTGTTTTCAAGGCTCAGTTTGACCGTTTGAAAAAACTTAATCAGCTGGATCATCTGCTGCCTAAAGTAGAAATCAGAGGAGCGGCCTGTATCAGTGACCATTGCCGGTTCTACGAAAAAGGCGTTCCTTCCTTTTTTATTTATACCCAAGGGGGAATTAAAGCCTATCACGATATCTACGACCGGGCGGAAACTTTGCCACTCACAGAATTTGCAGATTATTTCCAGTTGATGCAAAGATTTTTTGCTGGTTTTTAAACTATCTTTGCCGCTCAAAACCAAACCACCATCATGCGTTTACGTGACCTGATTTTTTCTGCTGTTTTAGCGAGCCTCAGCATACCAGTGCTTGCACAACAGGAAAATAAAATACAGTCTAATAAAGATACCATCAATAACCTGAATGAGGTGATGGTTAAAGAAAACAGGCTTAAACTGCCTTTCTCCAAACAAAACCGGAACATTTGGATCATCGATAACGAAAAGATCAAAAGCTTGCCTGCCAGATCCGTTAGTGAGCTCCTGAGTTATGTTTCTGGGGTTGACGTCCGTCAGCGGGGTCCAGGTGGTACACAAGCGGACATCAGCATGGATGGAGGAACCTTTGACGAGACGCTGGTCCTGATTAACGGGATTAAGGTTTCAGATCCCCAAACCGGACATAATATGATGAATCTGCCCATTACCATGGAGGATATTGATCATATTGAAGTTTTGCGTGGTTCTGCCTCCCGAATCTATGGCATCAACGCCCTCACAGGGGCCATCAATATCGTTACCCGCAGCCCTCAAAAAACAGGGGTGTCAGCCAATCTGTTTTCAGGAAGCAGTTTCAAGAAGGACGAAGTTTCAGGGAATACCTATGCCAATTATGGCATCCATGCCAGTGGAACACTGGTGCAAAATGGGTCGAGTCATTTATTGTCTGTAGCTCAGGAAGCCGGAAATGGTTACCGTTATAACACTGCTTTTAATAATCAAAAAGTATACTATCAGGGGAAACTGCCGGTTGGAAAGACAGACGTACTGGACCTGCTGGCCGGTTATACCCACAATAATTTTGGCGCAAACGGGTATTATTCTGCCCCTGGCGACAAAGAATCTGAAGAGACTGTAAAAACAGCTCTGGCTTCTGTTTCTTATACCACAAAGCTGAGTGACAACTGGGCCATGGTGCCCAGGATCAGTTACCGGAACAATGTGGATGACTATCTGTACATTAAACAAACTCCGGATAAGTTCCACAACCATCACCAGACCAATGTTTTTGATGCAGAACTGAACAATACCATTCAAACCCATATTGGTACCTTTGGACTCGGACTGGAAGCCCGTACCGAGAACATCAATAGTACGAATCTGGGCAAAAGGGACCGCCGTAATGCCGGGATCTTTGGAGAATATAAATTTGAGCCTTTAGAACGCTTGCTGATCAACGCCGGGGCATATGTCAACTACAACTCTGATTATGGCTGGCAGGCGTTTCCAGGTTTAGACGCAGGATACAATTTTTACGGGAACTGGAGGGTTTTTGCGAATCTGGGGACCGGTCAGCGCTTACCTACCTATACTGATCTGTATTATAAAGGACCTACCAATATTGGTAACGACCAGCTTCAGCCTGAAAAATCGAAATACGCAGAAGGAGGGATAAAATTTAACGATGAAAAGCTGGCCCTAAATGCCAGTTATTTTATAAGAAGGATAGATAATTTTATAGACTGGGTCAAAGCGCAGCAAACAGATCCATGGCAGCCGCAGAATTTTAGTCAGGTCAATACCAAAGGCTTTACTTTGAGTGCTGATTATACCCTTAAAACGATGGAAACAGATGTGATAAGCCGCTTTAGACTGGGTGCTTCCTATACAAATCTTGATCCTAGTTTTAAAACCACGCTTGCAACCGCTAATTTCTCCCGTTATGCACTGGAAAGCTTAAGAAACCAGCTTAGCGGAACTCTAAATGCAGAATTCTATAACCTGGTTGCGGTAACGCTTACCGCACGTTACAACCAGCGGATCAATTATAAAGATTACACCGTTATGGACACCAGGATCACTTTTAAACAAAAGCATTATAGTATTTATGCCGATGGGGCGAATCTCTTTAATGTACAGTATATAGAAGCCGGGGCTGTACCTATGCCAGGTTCCTGGTTTACTTTAGGCATAAAAGCAGGAATTTAATTCCTGCTTTTATTTTTTTAATTCCATTTTCTTTGTGCCGGTCGCGTATAATATGCCGCCAAGTACATGTTTAAGGAACAGAGGATCTGTATAAGAATCTTCCATATGACCTAATCCTGTATAAAAGGCTCTGCCGCCATCAAAATCATGGTACCAGGCAAAGGGATGCGGATCACCATTGATGCCGCCTGTATAGGTCTTTTCATCCAGGGTCATTAAAATATGGAGATCGCTTTGTATCTCTTTGAAATTATACCACTCGTCCTTTCTTTTCCATTCAAGGGGTAAATGTCTGGTGGCAATTGTATTTGGGTCAACGACGTGAAGGACGGCTTCTTGTTGGGCTGGGTGACTGACAAAATAAGCGCCAACGAGTTTTCCATACCATGGCCAGCCATACTCGGTATCTGAAGCAGCATGTATGCCAACAAAGCCACCTCCCTGATGTATATAATCCTCAAACGCTTTTTGCTGCTGTTCATCCAGAACATCGCCAGTAGTGCTCAGAAAGACAACAGCGGCATATCTTTTTAAATTTTTCAATGTAAACTGGCTGGCATTGGTAGTGGTATCTGCCACAAATTTATGCTCAGCAGCCAGTTTCTGCAGCGCAGGAAAACCATTGGCAATAGATTGATGATGATAGCCCGCCGTTTTTGCAAAAATGAGCAAACGTTTTTGAGCAAAAGAAGCTGTGCAGTGAAAAAACAGAAGTAGGATTAAGATTCTCATAAATAAAGATGCATAAATAATTACAAAAATTAATGAATAGTGTTGAGTTTTAAAGCAAGACCTCCATAAAAATTTCTTGTTGCGGCTGTATTAAAATATCTGCCGTTTGCAGCATTCAGATCGTTGCCCAAGCTGTATCTCTGATTCAATATATTATCTGCCCCTAGGAAAATCTCAACCGGTACCCCAGAGACTCGAATGTTTTTATAACCAATTTTAGCTTGAAGAAGGTGATAGCTTTTAGCGTAGATTGTATTGGCATCATTGAGAGGAATCTTTGAGGTATAGTTGTGCTCTATAAACACATAAATATCTTTTGGCAGCTGTAAGTCTGCGCTGCTCACCAGTATGTTTTGTGGCACACCCGTCAAATCATTACCTGAATAACTGGTTGTCTTATCCAGGTAATCTTTAAACTTAAACCTGCTCAGTGTATATGCTGTTTTGAGCTGCAGCCCCTTAACCCATCCATCAGAACCTGGAGAAATGATCCAGCAGGACATACTGGTTTCTAACCCCCATTGTCTGGTTCCTCCGGCATTAATGAAGTATTCTGTATCGTTATTATTTAATCGCTTTACAATGGCATTCCTCAGGTTGTAAAAGAAACCGGTCACATCAGCAAAGAATCTTTTGTTCCAGCCTTCATACCTGAAACCACTTTCATAATTCCATCCATATTCTGGTTGCAGGTCCACATTAATGCTGTTGTTTGAAGACCTTACCTCTGCAAGTGTGGGAGGAGAATAGCCTTTGCTAATGGAACTACGCAAAGATAAATGCTGGTCGAAGAGATAAGAGAGTGCAGCCCGGGGCATGAACTGTGTGTTAAACTGATTCGTTTTTTGGCTGATTTCTAGAGGAAAGCTACTTCGATAGTGGTATTTATAAAAATTTGCACTTCCTGATAGTTCCAGCAGCCATTTGTTCAGAAAATTAAAGTCCATATGTAGAAATGCAACATTGGATATGGCTTTTAATCGATCCGCAGCCTGTAATTTACCTGGAGTTCCGAAATTATTGTCGGAGTTGTGGTAATCTGTGGAGGTTTCCATGCTTTCCAGTCCAAGGTCAAACTTCCAGTTCAGGTCTTTTAATTTTCTTTCATATTGTACATAGGTTCGCAGGCCCAGTGTAAATTCTTTTCTGTGCTCGTAATTGGTGATAAAGGGATTTTTAAAATCGGTATAAGAACTAAACAGGGAAGCTACGTGCTTAAACCCTTTGCTGATCTGCCAGTTGTTGGATAGCCCTCCGTAAAGTGTCTTGCTATAGATTCCTGCCTGCTGATCAGCTGCACTTTTAACCGCGCCCGCTGCTGGCCTGGATTGTTGTGGATTTTGGTCATTCTGAGCCTCAGTTAATCCGCCTGGGGTATCGTAATGCAGGTCTGAGTAAAAGAATAATGCCTTTGCACTGGCAACCGCCGAGTAATCCAGCTTCTGGGATAATTGTAGATACTTGCGGTCCATTGCACTGTGGTCGCGGTAACCATCACCATGCTGGTAAGCCTGAACCAGGTTAAACTGATATTTTCCCAGATTTTTTCCAAATCCCAGGTTCTCCTGAAAAAGTCCAAAAGACCCACCCTGAAGTTTAAAATCCAGTGCTGTTTTTCCGCCTGTCAATTCTGCAGGGCTGATCAAGACCACTCCTCCGGAATTTGCTCCGTAAAGGCTGCTTTGCGGGCCTTTGAGAACCTGTATCTGACCAATAGCATTCACGTCGAGTGCATTCAGATAGGTATTTCCACCAGCGTCTGTTAAAGGGAAATCATCCAGATAGATTTTTATATTCCTGATTCCGAAAGGAGAACGGAGTAAACTGCCTCTGATAGATAGGCGGTAGCTGCCGGGAGAGCGTTCTTCCATTCGGATTCCCGGTATGGTGTTCATGGAGGAGACCAGACTGGTGCCTTGTTGCCGGTTGAGTATCGTTGAGTCGAGCACAGCTATAGAGCCCGTCGCTCTGAGTAGTGGCTGCGGTGAAAAATAGGGGCGGATAATGACTTCTTTTAATCTTTTTGTTGAATCCTGAATAGTTTGTGTATAACCGGAAAAAAAGAGAAATAGAAAGAACAAGGTCAGGCACTTCTTCATGGCTTCAATATTAGTAAAGTTAATTCAGAAATCAGTGTACGATTTGAGCAAAATGATATGGGGGGAGGTGAATTTCGTGGAAAATTCTGTACAGCTGCTTCAGGACTAACGATGTAAGGAGGCTGAATTATGTCGGAAAATTCTGTACAGCTGCTTCAAGACTAACGATATCAGGTCCGCTGAAGGAGCGGACAGATCTCTGAGGTCTTTCCGCAGTGTACGAGAATTTTCCTTAGCAAATTGCAGAGGGAGGGAGGAGACCGGGCAGGGTGCGGGTTTTTCTATAGATTTTAATTTCTTTCTGGTTGATTGCTGATGGAATACTGGTTGTTGGTAAATAAAAATTAAACAATAAAAATATATGGAATAAATAAGGGTTAAACAGGAAGTTTATCCCTGCTTTGTCCCTGTTTGGTCCCTGGTTAATCCCTGTTTTATCCCTGTTTAGAATAAGCCGATTGTTTATTTGGACCGGACCTTGACCGGACCTCTATGTGTACAGATCTAAGCTTTTTGTTTTTTAATTTTCCCTGAAGTTTTTTAGGCCTGGTTCTATGCTGGCGGATGGAATACCCGCTGGATTTATACATTAAATCAGGCTATGCTCGAAATCCAGAAAAAAAGAAGGTGTAAGGGAGAAGGCCTTTTAAGGTTTGCGGGCTTTTTCTGCCCGCCTAAGCTTAAGCAGCCTTCGAGCTTACCCTTCTTTTTTTTAAATTAACCTCCCTGCCTTTCAGATAAATTTGACATCTGGTTTAAACAAAAAAAGGATGTCCCAAACGAGACATCCCTTTCCAAATAAAAGTTAACAGGAAATTATCCTAATCTGCTTTGCAAATTCTCATCAATTGCAGCAAGGAATTCTTCTGTATATAAGTAATCTTTACCATGTTCTACTTTGTTACCATGGATACAAACAGCTAAATCTTTAGTCATTTTGCCGCTTTCTACAGTCTCGATACAAACCTGCTCTAAAGTGTGGCAGAATTTGATCAATTCCTGGTTGTTGTCTAATACACCACGGAATTCCAAACCTCTGGTCCATGCAAAGATAGAAGCAATAGGGTTGGTAGAAGTTGGTTTGCCAGCCTGGTGATCACGGTAGTGACGAGTCACCGTACCATGAGCCGCTTCAGCTTCCATTGTTTTGCCATCCGGAGTAACCAGAACAGAAGTCATCAAGCCGAGTGAACCAAAACCCTGAGCAACAGTGTCCGATTGAACATCACCATCATAGTTTTTACAAGCCCAAACAAAGTTACCATTCCACTTCAAGGCAGAAGCCACCATGTCATCGATCAAACGGTGCTCATAAGTAATGCCAGCCTCAGCAAATTTGGCTTTAAAGTCATTTTCGTAGATCTCTTCAAAGATATCTTTGAAACGGCCATCATATTTTTTAAGAATGGTATTTTTTGTAGATAAGTACAGCGGCCATTTTTTGCTTAAAGCCTGGTTAAAACAAGCATTGGCAAAACCACGGATACTCTCATCTGTATTGTACATGGCCAAAGCAACACCATCACCTTTAAAGTTGTAAACGTCAAAAGACTGAACCTCCCCACCATCTTCAGGAGTGAAAGTTAACGTCAGTTTACCTTTTCCTTTAGTTACTAAATCTGTAGCACGGTACTGATCACCAAAAGCATGACGGCCAATGCAGATCGGAGCTGTCCAGTTTGGAACCAAACGAGGAACATTGCTCATTACAATTGGTTCACGGAAAACAGTACCATCAAGGATATTACGGATGGTTCCGTTAGGTGATTTCCACATTTGTTTCAAATTAAATTCTTTAACACGCTGCTCATCAGGAGTGATGGTCGCACATTTAATCCCTACACCATATTTTTTAATGGCCTCAGCGGCGTCGATCGTTACCTGGTCATCAGTTTCATCACGATACTCAATACCCAGATCATAATATTTAATATCAAGATCTAAATAAGGAAGGATCAGTTTGTCTTTGATGAATTTCCAAATGATGCGGGTCATCTCGTCACCATCTAACTCTACAACGGGCTGGGTTACTTTAATTTTTTGTACAGACATATTATGGATTCAATTTTAATTGATTATAAAAAAACAAAGATATAAATTTTGAGTTTATAGCCTCGGTTTCCGGCAAATTCCGAAAACAATTAAAGATTTAATAACGTTATTATGATATAAAATTAAGCGTCATGAGTACAAACAGCAACAACACCGGCGGAAATCAAAAGTCGAATGGCAGGTTACATGGTTTTGAATTGGGGGAGACCAGAGATTTTAAGAATCTCTCTTACGATGAAGAGAAGAACAGTTTCGAATACGATGTAAAAGGAAATGATAAAGAATACGATCATCCTTTGCCTTACGATACAGCAGCTGCGAATGGGGGAGATGAAAATTCAGACTATGATGAGGCCAACCCCTATATAGGGGACGAATATGCTAAACCTGCAGATAAAGCAGAACAAGGTTTAGTCGATCTGGGGATGCATGTGGATAATGGCAGTATTGTCGAGGTAGAGCCGGAGGATGAATTCCTGGCCAGAACACCGGAAGATGATCGCCCGGATCTGGATGAGGAGGGTTACCCAATCAATGATGCACCTCCGAAAAAATAAAACTAGATAATATCGAGATTAAAACGTTTACGCATTTCTTCCAGCTGAGGATTCTTTTGTGCCAGGTATTGATATTTTTCAATACTGGTATAAAGTCTGTTTTTGAGCTGGACCTCAATTTTTTTGGTTTTGATTTGGATGCTGAAGTTTTTAAGCTGTGACCTTAGAAAATTCAGAAAATAGACCATTTCTTCATGGAGCAGGCCTTCCTGTATTTTGTTTTCTATTAATACGGTGATCTCATGATGTTCCAGTATCGGCTCGTTGCTCGTCAATAATGTAAATATATTGATCTTGCCTTCCTCTTTGGCTTTATGGGCATAACTGTTCCATAAAGACATCAGCTGCTCAAACGTGAAAGGGTCTTTTTCATGACCGTCTATGTATTTTGGCTCCTTGCTTTCTGCTTCCGAGACCAGGCTTTCCAGCGAGGTTAAAGATGGAATCAGCGTGCCACCCGTCTTATTGACCAAAGGCTGTGGCTTTAAAACAATTTTATCTGTTTGAGTAACTGGCCGTGCCGGCTGAGGAGGACTACTGGCCTGTACTTGCTGTACCGGAGCAGGTTTTTCAGGTGCTTTTGGAGCGCTACCTGCAGATGGCACAGCGGCAGGTACTTCAGTTTTTACATCAGTTTTTTTTTTAATCTGATCGTTGTCAGTTAAGGAATTGGAGGTTGGTAATTGAGCCAATTGCAATACTGAGGGGATGTGACACATTTTGATCAGCGCCAACTCCACTTGAAGTCGTTGGTTTTTGCTGTTCTTGTACGAGAGATCACATTGATTGGCCAGATTCAGTGCCGTTAGAATAAAGGAGACCGAGGTTTGCTGGCTTTGGTTGATGTATTTTTGTTTGATATTCTCGCTGACTTCAAGAAGCTTAACCGTTTGCGGGTCTTTGCCCACCAATAGGTTTCTGAGGTGGCTGGCCAATCCGTTAATAAAATTGTTGCCATCAAAACCATTGTTTAAGATCTCATCAAACAACACCAGAGACTGGCTTACATTCGCTGAGGTCAGGTAGTCTGTAAGTTTAAAATAGTAATCGTAATCCAGGATGTTTAAATTATCGATAACAGATTTGTAGGTGAGGTTCTTATTGGTATAACTCACAATCTGATCGAACATAGATAAGGCATCCCTCAATCCACCATCTGCTTTCTGCGCAATAATATGAAGGCCATCTGCTTCTACTGCAATATGCTCCCGCTGAGCGATTTTATTCAGATGACTGGCAATATCTTCTACCTGAATGCGATTGAAATCGAAGATTTGGCAGCGGGACAATATGGTAGGCAGGATCTTGTGCTTTTCAGTTGTTGCCAGAATGAATATGGCATAAGATGGGGGTTCTTCCAGCGTTTTTAGGAAAGCGTTAAACGCATTTGCCGAGAGCATGTGTACCTCATCTATAATATAGATTTTGTATTTTCCTGCCTGTGGCGGTATCCTTACCTGATCAATCAGGCTTCTGATGTCGTCAACCGAATTATTGGAAGCAGCATCAAGCTCATGAAAATTAAAGGAATGTCCGGTTTGGAAAGAAATACAGGATTCACAAGTACCGCAGGCCTCCTGTTCCGGAGTTAAATTGGTACAATTGATGGTTTTCGCCAGGATACGGGCACAGGTCGTTTTTCCTACCCCCCTTGGCCCACAGAATAAAAAGGCCTGGGCCAGCTGGTTATTTTTAATGGCATTCTTTAAAGTTCCGGTGATGTGGTGTTGCCCTACAACAGTCTCAAACGTTGCCGGGCGATATTTTCGGGCCGATACTATAAAATTCTCCATTCGCCAACGAAATTATAAAATTTTTACCGAGCAAAAGATTTTTGTGGAAAATAAACGCGATCCTGTGCAAAATGAAATTCTGATTAGGAAATAGGAGAAGAAAAAGTATTTTTGCTTAAAAAATCAGATATGAAACGCTTTCTTATTGGCCTGCTTATGGCCATCCCTGTGCTTTCTTTTGCGCAATCCAATTTTCAAAAAGGCTACCTGGTCACCAATAATCAGGATACCATCAAAGGATTCGTTGATTATAAAGAGCGGAGTGCAAACCCATCCTCTTTTAATTTCAAGACAGATTTAAACGGTGAAATAAAGGTCTATAGCCTTAAAGAATGCTCGGCCTATGGTATTGACGGAATGGAATCCAGTGAACGTTATTTAGTCAAAATTAGTCAGAGCAAAGTGAATTTCAGTGATCTTTCCAACGGTCTGGATACGAGTTCAAAAACAGACACGGTATTTCTGAAGGTTCTTCAGTCAGGAAAAAACATCACCTTATTTTCTTATGAAGATAAGATTAAAAAGAGATTCTTTATCAAGGAAAGCGGTATGTCAGTGCCTTATGAGTTGATTCAGAATCTCTTTCTGGCACCGAATAAAGAGAGTGTATTTATTACAGATAATAAATATGTACGGCAACTCATGGAAATCATCACTAAATTCAATATTGATATTTCCGAAGACAAACTAAAGTCGCTGCGGTATTCAGGACCTGAATTGATTAAGTTGTCCTTCCGGATTAATGGAGAAACGGAGGTCAAAAACAAATATAAAGCGTTCAGGTTCTATGCGGGGGCTGGTTTGAGCGTCAGTAAGGTTTCCTTTCAGGGAGAGCACCCCCTGGCTTCAAAAGCAGCCATTGGTAAAAGTTCAGTTATGCCGGCATTCCAGGCGGGGATTGATATGTTTCTCAATCCGGCCATCGGAAAATTTATTTTCAGAACGGACCTCTCCTTTTTTAGCAGCAAGAATAAGGTATCACTTAATGAACCGATTACTGAATATATTTCTGATCAAAGCCAGGCCTTTGACCAGTTGTCGCTTACCCTGACTCCGCAGTTCATTTACAATTTTTATAATACAAGCGCCTTGAAGATTTTTTTGGGTGGGGGACTGGGTTGTAATTTCTCCAAATATTCGAATGTGATCGCCACCAGGTATAATTCATTCCGGAAAGAGGTTGATGTACAAGAGGACACGTTCAAGCCAGAGAAGTTTAATTTTTCTTTTCCGGTTTCTACCGGGGTGGTTCTGAATAAAAAGATAGAACTTTCTGTCATGTATAGTCTTCCTACGTCCATTACCACCTATACGATGTTCAGTGCATCTATGCAGAGATGGAAGTTCGGGGTCAATTACCTGTTCGGAAAGTACTAAATCTTTTGATACTCTTTGCATTAATAGAAAATAATTAATACATTTGCAGCCCCGTTCGTAGCGGGAAATTAAATTAAAAAACAAATAACAATGAATCAGTACGAAACTGTTATCGTTCTAACCCCGTTGTTATCAGAAGAAGTAGCTAAAGAAACCATCGCGAAATTTAGCAAAATCATTTCTGATAGCGGAGCCGAAATTGTTCAAGAGGACAATTGGGGTTTGAGAAAATTAGCATATCCGATTGAAAAGAAAGCAAGCGGATTCTTCCACCTTACAGAATACAAATCTTCAGGTAAATTAATTAACAAGTTAGAGTTGGAGCTTAAACGCGATGAGCGTGTTTTGCGTTTCTTAACTGTAAGATTAGACCGTCACGCGGTTGCTTACAACGAGAAAAAACGTAGCGGAGCTTTTAACAAAAAACCTAAAACGGAGACTGCAGTATAATGGCAAAGGATCAAATACAATATGTTACCGCTCCAAAAGTGGACGATAACAGAAAAAAATATTGCCGTTTCAGAAAAAATGGTATTAAATATATCGATTACAAAGACGCAAACTTTTTGTTAAAATTCATCAATGATCAAGGTAAAATTTTACCCCGCCGTTTAACCGGTACTTCATTGAAATTCCAACGTAAAGTAGCTCAGGCTGTAAAACGTGCTCGTCACATCGGTTTGTTACCTTTTGTTGCTGACCAATTAAAATAGGAACTGAGAGATGGAAATTATTTTAAAACAAGATATCAAATCCCTAGGGGAGAAAGATGATATCGTTACAGTAAAGCCAGGTTATGGTCGTAACTACCTGATCCCTCAGGGATTTGGTCAGTTGGCTACACCTTCAGCTAAAAAAGTATTAGCTGAAAACCTGAAGCAAGCTGCTTTTAAACAAGATAAAATTAAGAAAGATGCTGAAGGCATTGCTGAGCGTTTAACTGAGGTTAAATTGACAATCGGTGCTAAAGCTGGTGAGACAGGTAAGATTTTTGGTGCTGTAAACACAATTATGATTGCTGATGCATTGAAACAACAAGGTTTTGATGTTGACCGTCGCCGTATCACTTTCGAAACTGAGCCTAAATTTGTTGGCGAATATGTTGCTAACTTAAACTTACACAAAGAAGTGAAAGTTAAAGTTCCTTTCGAAGTTGTAGCTGAGTAATCTTTATACAACATAAAAAAAGCTTCCTGATTTTCAGGAAGCTTTTTTTATGTCTTATTTTAAGATTTATCTCCGCCTTTTGCTTCTCGCTTCATCGATCATTTGTCTGATCT
>NZ_JAELTV010000519.1 GCF_016429005.1 Pedobacter sp. ASV19 | reverse complement strand
CCCCCCCCCCCCCCCCCCCCCCCCCCCCCCCCCCCCCCCCCCCCCCCCCCCCCCCCCCCCCCCCCCCCCCCCCCTATTTCAAGCAGCAGACGGCATACGAGATAGAGCTGCCTGTCTCGTGGGCTCGGAGATGTGTATAAGAGACAGCTCCTGGAACATCCGATGAAAATGAAATGGACTTAAGTGCACATGCTCTGCCGCTTCATCCAGCTTTGGATGAGCTTTGAAATTGTTTTTCAAGAAAGTAATTGCTTCAGCAATCCTTTCATAATCCAGTTCTTGTTGCGTCTTCATAATCTGTAATTTCTATACAACAAATTTATCGCCAACAAAAGGATTATTAAACCCGGTTCTTGCTAAGATGAGAAAATACTTTATCTTATCTTTAAAACAATGTAAATAAATCAGGTCCGGCAGAGCCTTGAGTTGAATCTGGCTTCTTTTTAACGCTTGCCCTTGCTGGTTTTTTCTTTTTTGGTAGTTCCACAGGTTTAGATTCTTCATCCATATTCAATGGAAGCGTTAGATCAGTCCCTTTATTTGATACCTTACCCGTCGAAACCTTATTTACCTTTTTAGAAACCCTGTAACGTTCCATTTTAGCATCTGGAAAAGGAACACACAGAGACAGCAACTCATCGGTAGATAGCTTCTTATTCAGCCACATCATCTCGTCCGACTTATGCAAAATAACAGGCATCCTTTTCTTTTCATGAATTTCCCCTACGGTGGTATTCGCCTCGCAAGTCAGTATTCCAAAACTATCATAGACCTCCCCACTCAGCGGATCTACCCAACGGCTCCATAAACCAGCACAGCAGAATGTTTTACGCCCCGGGACTACAAATCGCCACGGCTCTTTATCCCCTTTAACTTCCTCCTTCCACTCATAAAAGCCATCCATAATGACCAGACAAGTTTTACGATGAACCATTAAGGGTCGGTAGCTCTTCTTCTCCATCACCTCTTCACTGCGGATATTCCAGGTATCAAAACTCAACGTTTTGGTTTTAGCATTGTGAGGAACAATCCCAAAATGCATCTTTTGGACGATATCGGGTTGATCTGAAGTTACAATAAAACCAAAGTCTGTAATGGCAATATTGCTATCGGGATGATATTCTCCTACCAGGTGGTAAGGGTTTTCTTTTAAAAAATCTTTCTCTTCAGCAGTTAAAGTAAATCGGGCACACATTGTTCTGTTCTAAAAGTAAAACAAAACTAAATTTCTTTCCTAGATTATTGCCATTATTCCAAACGATCTAGGAAAACCCCTTCACTTATCTTACTTTTGCACATCGAAATTTTGCCCTCTCTCAACATTGACAAATGATAAAATAACATGGCTGGACAACAGAAGGGGAAATTGATTATTGTAGGATTATTGGCAGCTGGGTTTGGCATTTTAACACTGGGTTTCCTGTTTTCAGCATCGGATTCTAAAATGAAACCAAATCAACCAGTCAACTTCCCCAAGCTTCCTAAAGATACCACACTTGTAACCCTGAAAGGAATATCCTTAGGTCGAACCTTATTCCAGGATCCTGGATTGTCGGCAGACAGGCGGATCTCTTGCGCATCCTGCCACCAAAATGAACATGCCTATTCAGACCCAGGAGTAATATTTAGCAGAGGAAGTGGCACAGCACACGCTGCCCGAAACACCCCAGCCTTGATGAATTTGCAATGGAAAAAGAGTTATTTTGGAGATGCCAGAGCACAGCATTTGTCTCAAACCGTTCTTAATGCCATCCAGAGTCCAGTAGAAATGGCCTCCAGTATACCTGCCGTTTTAGCCCGGCTAAATCAATCAGATGGCTATAAAAAACAGTTTAAAAAGGTATTTGGAACAGAAGAGATCACTGAAGAAAAGCTCAAAAAGGTACTTGTTGATTACCTGCAAACTTTGGTAACTTCTAATTCCAGATACGATCTGTATTCCAGAAAAGAAAGTATGGACTATACCCAGGAAGAACACAAGGGGCTTATGATATTCAGGCAGAAATGCAGTCCCTGCCATGCCGGTGAATTATTTACCGATGAAAGTTTAAGAAACGCCGGTACAGGAACAGCTGCAGATCAAGGTCTTGGTCAGCTTACAAAAAAGCCGGAAGATATGGGAAAGTTCAAAGTACCCAGTCTTCGAAATATAGCGTTAACCGCTCCATATATGCACGATGGCAGGTTTAATACCTTAATGGAAGTATTGGACCATTACAGCAACGGACTGAATAATGCTAAAGGTTTAGACAGTTCTTTGTACACACAGGGCAAAACAGGGATTTCATTAAGTAACGAGGAAAAAAAAGAACTTGTTCACTTTCTGTTCACACTCACCGACTCCCAATTTATCCGTCAGGGCAATTATTGATTTAAAAGGATCAATCAGTCCAGTTTTAGCTCAATTATTTTAGATTTGTATAACTTAAAATAATTATGCTTTCTTTATTCAAATACATTAATGCTGTTCTCCTTAAAATCGGGAACCGGGAAACGGACCCCATCAATAAGGCACGCATAAAGATGCTATTTTGCATAGTTGTACTATATTCCATATTTACAGGCATATTGATTGTTGCCTATACTTTAGGAGGAGAAATACCTCATCTGATCCGGGTCAGCATTGTTTTTGTCTGCAGTTCCTTTTTTATTGCTTCTATCTACCTGTCTCTTATACACATCTCCGAGCCCACGAGACAGGCAGCTCTATCGCGTATGCCGTCTTCTGCTTGAAAAGGGGGGGGGGGGGGGGGGGGGGGGGGGGGGGGGGGGGGGGGGGGGGGGGGGG
>NZ_JAELTV010000518.1 GCF_016429005.1 Pedobacter sp. ASV19 | reverse complement strand
CCCCCCCCCCCCCCCCCCCCCCCCCCCCCCCCCCCCCCCCCCCCCCCCCCCCTTTTTAGATGTGTATAAGAGACAGGGGTTTTATGAAAAGAGAAGGGTTTTAAAATGGGATTCTGAGCCAAACTCAGGACCACGATCGAACTAAAAAAAATTAATATTATGAAAGTTAGAATTATACTACTTATGGCTACTGCCTTGTCAATTTTTTGGCTAAATAAGACAAAAGCACAGCAACAATATCATATGCAACTAGTGCCCATTCAAAGCCGCTGGGCAAAGGAGGTTTCTCCGACTAATGCACTTAAGGAATATCCTCGTCCGGCTATGGTGCGTTCGGGTTGGACAAACTTAAATGGGCTTTGGGATTATACCGTTACGCCAAAGGATCAGGAGACGAAGGTGGTTGCTGAAGGCAAAATATTGGTGCCTTATCCGATTGAATCTGCATTGTCGGGAGTAAAGCGGACATTGCTTCCTTCTGAGCAATTGACCTATAAACGTAGTTTTTCTAAACCAGTGCTTCGTTCGGGTGAAAGGGTACTATTGCATTTTGGTGCGGTAGATTGGAAATCTTCAATCTTTGTGAATGGTAAGCCCGTTGGGGAACATACTGGTGGGTATACGGAGTTTTCTATGGATATTACCGATTCGCTTGTGAGTGGTGATAATTCTTTAGTGGTAAAGGTGCTGGATCCGACGGATCAGGGTGTAGGGCCGCATGGAAAGCAGGTATTGAATCCTGCGAATATCTATTATACACCGACCTCGGGGATTTGGCAGACGGTGTGGATGGAAGTGGTGCCGGCGGTTTCTATTAGTAGTCTGATCATTACACCAGACATTGATAAATCTGTAGTGAACATTACTGTAAATTCCGAGACAAATTCAGCGGTTGCTTTAAATTTGGATGGTAAGGTGATTAGAGGGATGTCTAATACAATGATTACTGTACCCATGAAAGATCCCAAACTATGGTCGCCAGGAGCACCAAATCTTTATGATTTTACAGTTACTTTGGGTTCGGATGTAGTTAAAAGTTACTTTGGGATGCGGAAGATTAGTATAGGGAAAGATGAAAAGGGGATTGACCGGATCTTTTTAAACAATAAGCCATATTATAATCTGGGTACACTCGATCAGGGTTTCTGGCCGGATGGTTTGTATACCGCACCAACGGATGAAGCTCTGGCTTTTGATATTAAAGCGATCAAAGCCATGGGTTTCAATACCATTCGTAAACACATCAAAGTGGAGCCTGCCCGCTGGTATTACCATGCGGATAAAATAGGGATACTGGTTTGGCAGGATATGGTGAATCCTAACCAGGGATTACCCGAGGGTGCAAAGGGGGCTTTTGAAGCTCAGGCAAAAGAAACCATTGCTCAATTACACAACTATCCGTCCATTGTAACCTGGGTATTGTTTAATGAGAAGTGGGGACAATATGATCAGCAGCGTTTAACAGAATGGATTAAAACTGTAGATCCTTCAAGAATTGTGAATGGACATTCTGGTGAGTTGCTTTATGTAAATAACCAATTGCGGAGTCCTTCGCCAAATGCGTACGTGTCGGCTGATATGACCGATGTGCATGCCTATCCTGATCCGATGATGAGCATGAAGTTGTCTGGCAAAGCACAGGTTTGCGGAGAATTTGGTGGTATTGGGGTATTCATTCCGGAGCATCAATGGCTAACGGGTTCAGCTTGGGGATATGTTCAGGAAAAAGCCGTTGATTTAATGGCTAAATACAAAGGAATGAACCAGCAATTGGAATCGTTTGAAAAAGAGGGTTTATCGGGATCTATTTATACCCAGCCTTTTGATGTGGAAGGGGAGCAGAATGGACTGATGACTTATGACCGCGAGGTTGTCAAAATTCCTTTCGGTGAACTGCGCAAGATTCACGCTGGCTTGAATCCGGATGTTGCTTTGCCATCATGGATCTCTATGACGAAAGGTGTTATCGCTGAGGATGCGGATTTAAGAGAACCTGGGGTCATATACAAAGAGCTACATGATCAATACATTGCAGGTAAACGTGATGCCGGGTTTTTGAAAAAAATGGCGATGATGGCCATACAGGCGGGGGATAAACCTGGTGCAAGTTTGGCCGGTTCGGCTTATATTGCTGGTCTTAAAATGCCGCTTACAAATGAAGATATCAATGCTGTAGTTCAGTTTACAACTAGTACGAAAGATCCTGGTTTCAGTTTTATGAATGCCAATGCTGAAGTATTTAAAAAGGTAATGGGCGATCGTAAATATACTGTGACTATAGCGAATATGATCAATAAGGGTGAAATAGAACCGCTGATGAATGCTTCTGGAAACACGAACTGGGCAGCCATTGAGGTTGTGGTAAAGCCATTCGGCCTTCCTGGCGAAGAAATCTTTTTACGTGCCAAGACAATTGATCTTTACTATAAACAGGACTGGAAAAATTATGTGCCTGTTGCTAAAGCTTACCTGGAGAAGTTTGGTGCTAATGTTAAAGAGAATGAAAAGCAGATGTTTCAAGCTGCTATTGATCAATATAAGTAATATGAACAGCATTACTATCGGACAAAAAATTAGACAGCTGCGGTTAAAGGAAAGAAAGAACCAAGGCTACTGAGTGGCACGAATGCTAGTTGTGAAACAAGCAATGCTGATTTAAAGATGAGGGCAGGCCCCTCGGCTCGGCATACAGGTGCCGAAGCCAAACCACCACTAAGTTGCTGTGGTAAAGAGCCATGGTG
>NZ_JAELTV010000517.1 GCF_016429005.1 Pedobacter sp. ASV19 | reverse complement strand
CCCCCCCCCCCCCCCCCCCCCCCCCCCCCCCCCCCCCCCCCCCCCCCCCCCCCTTTTCAAGCAGAAGACGGCATACGCGATAGAGCTGCCTGTCTCGTGGGCTCGGAGATGTGTATAAGAGACAGGCTTAAGGGACCTACAAGTAACCTGACTACTACTCTGGCCGGTCGGATGCCCGGTATTATCGCTTATCAGCGAAGTGGGGAACCGGGACAGGACAATGCCAATTTCTTTATCCGTGGAGTGGGGACGTTTGGAGCGGGGAAACAGGATCCGCTCATTTATATAGATGGAATTGAAAGTAATCCTACAGATCTGGCCAGACTTCAGCCAGACAATATTGAAAACTTTTCCCTCTTAAAAGATGCTTCAGCTGCAGCCTTGTATGGTGCAAGGGGTGCCAACGGAGTTATTCTTGTTAAAACCAAAACCGGGGTTAGTGGAGAAACCAAATTAAATGTGAGAGTAGAAAACAGATTGTCTACCAATACGAAAAACTATCAGCTTGCCGACAATATTACTTATATGAGACTGGCAAATGAAGCTGTTTCAACGCGGGATCCTTTAGGTGCTATTCCTTATAGCCCGAATAAAATTGATAACACCATTGCGGGTAAAGACCCCATCCTATATTCCAATAATGATTGGATTAAACTTTTAATAAAGGACTATACAAATAATATTTCCACGAATTTAGATCTAAGTGGGGGAACCGAAAAGGCCAGGTTTTATGTTGGATTGACTTATGATGAAAATAACGGTCTTCTTAACGTTACTAAGATGAATAACTTTAACAGTAATGTTAAACTTAGAACCTATTCTCTTCTATCTAATATAACAATAAAGTTAACCAAATCAACTGAGGCCCTGATCAGTGTCCGTGGGTTGTTTGATGGAAGTAATGCGCCGGTTGGTGGGGGAGCCAGTATTTTTACGGCTGCATCTACCAGTAACCCTGTTGCATTTCCTGCCATTTATCCGCAAAGTTATCTCCCTTATGCACAACATCCTTTGTTTGGTAATGCATTTGTGAGTAATGCAGGTCTTACCCTGTACAATAATCCATTTGCCCAATCAGTTTCCGGGTACCAGCAGAGCGACCGGTCGGTATTAACACCTCAAATAACCATAACACAAGACCTCAATGACTTAACGAAGGGACTTACGGCAAGAGCTATGGCATTTACCACCCGCGACGCAAGTTTTAATGTTGTTCGAAGATATAGTCCTTTCTATTATTCCAGCTTCACAAGAGATGGGCAAACGGATCTGTTTTTACTAAACAGCAATACACCCGGCGTTGGTCAGATAGGTTCGGCTCCAACAGAGTATCTTACCTATGAACGTGGAGATAATCTTGTCAGTACCGTAGTCTATGGAGAAGCTGCATTAAATTATTTGCGCCTGTTTAATGAAAAACATTCCATAGGTGGTCAGTTGATCAGTACTATAAGGTCTCAGTTAACCGGGAATGCCACTACGTTACAGCTTTCTTTACCAAAGAGAAATATAAGTCTCAGCGGTCGTGCTACCTATGGGTTTGACAATAGATATTTACTCGAATTCAATTTTGGTTACAATGGATCAGAACGTTTTTCTGCGGGAAAAAGGTATGGGTTTTTTCCTTCGATCGGTGGAGGATGGGTGGTGTCGAATGAAAAGTTTTTTGAACCATTGACTAAAGTCATAACCAGTTTAAAATTCCGGGGAACTTTTGGAATGGTTGGAAATGATGCAATTGGTAGTGATGCGGATCGTTTCTTCTACCTATCCGAAGTCAACCTGAACAATGCGAATAACGGGTATACATTTGGTGAGAATTACGGATATACCAGACCTGGAATTTCTACTTCCCGATATGGTAATAGTGAGATTTCCTGGGAAAAGTCTAAGCAAACCAATTTGGGTATGGATTTAACTTTGTTAAAGGATATTAATGTTGCCATTGACGCTTACAAGCAGATTAGAAGTAGTATTTTACTGGTAAGAAGTAATATTCCAAACACTTTTGGGTTGCAGGCAGCGGCCCAGGCCAATATTGGAAAAGCTCAAAGTGAAGGTGTTGATTTTGCACTAAATTATAATAAGAATTTTAACAAAGACTTCTGGATCCAGGTCCGCTCAACATTGACCTATGCAACAAATAAAGTACTCTTCAATGAGGAGCCTAATTATCCTTCAAATTTAAGTTATCTTTCAAAAGTCGGCTTGCCTACCCAGCAACTTTACGGACTGATTGCAGAACGTTTGTTTACCGATGATACAGAAGTAAGAAATTCGCCTGCTCAAAACTTTGGACAATACAAAGGCGGAGATATTAAATACAGAGACGTAAACGGAGATGGCATTATCAGTAATTTAGATGTTGTCCCGATCGGTTTACCCAGTACTCCTGAAATCATTTATGGTTTCGGTGGATCATTTGGCTTTAAGCAATTTGATTTCAGTTTCTTTTTCCAGGGGTCTGCCAGATCATCTTTCTTAATTAATCCCGGATCTGGACGAGACAATGGTAATGTTCAAGGGATTTCCCCATTTGTAACAGTCGGTGGCAGTCAGTCTGGTTTATTGAATATTATTGCTCAGGATCACTGGTCAGAAGACAATAGGAACAGCTATGCATTTTGGCCAAGACTCAGCAGTGAGGTAATTAACAATAATGCCCAGCCCTGTCTCTTATACACATCTAAAAGGGGGGGGGGGGGGGGGGGGGGGGGGGGGGGGGGGGGGGGGGGGGGGGGGGG
>NZ_JAELTV010000516.1 GCF_016429005.1 Pedobacter sp. ASV19 | reverse complement strand
CCCCCCCCCCCCCCCCCCCCCCCCCCCCCCCCCCCACACCCCCCCCACCCCCCTTTTTTACGTTCGTCGGCAGCGTCAGATGTGTATAAGAGACAGGGATGCTGGTTTAGGGCATATTCAATCACCTGCAGGGCCTTTACCGGGTCGCTCTTTTCAATATAATAATCAATGATGTTCTCAAAGGCCTGGGCATCAAAAAAGTACTGATCCTGGTTCCGTAACATCTCCTCGTAGCGCTCTACAGAACGTTGTGCGTCATCGCTAAAATCAAAGTAAAATTCCTCTTCCATGTATTGAATAATTAAAGAACAGTCCCCTTTTGTTTTAAATACATTATAAGTTTAGCTATTTAATTCTAGCTCCGGCGAAATAATTTTCAACATTCACACACTTAAAAATATAATCAACTGATAAATTTGTAGTTAGCTTAGATTTAAAGGAGAGTTAAAATACAGCAAATTCATTGCCGTCTGTTCAGAATTCTGCACAAAGGAACAAAACATAATCCCAAACCCGGTAATATTCCCGTCAAGAAATCCAACGGTTCTATTTTTATTAAATGTCAACCGGGCATCTTTGTTTATATTTGTTTAGAACGACATTGCAACAGACATGAACCGATGAAACCATCATGAGTTTATACCCACAGAACACGAACAGAAACTCATGATAGCTTCATCACCATTAAAATAAAATTATATTCTGATGAAAAAAGAGATCAGTACGGTATTAAAAAACTTAGGTATCCTGGATGTAAACCCAGCTTACAGTACCGGAAGCAACTGGGGAGCTGCCTCTGGAGCAAAGACCATGGAGAGTTTTTCCCCTGTCGACGGTAAAAAGATAGCCGATATCCGGGTAGCCACAGCTGAAGATTACGAAAACGTAATGAAAACTGCGGAAGAAGCATTTCTGAAATGGCGAAACATTCCTGCACCTAAAAGAGGTGATATTGTTCGCCAGTTGGGTGATGCACTACGTGTGCACAAAGAAGATCTCGGTACGTTAGTATCGTATGAAATGGGTAAAAGCTTACAGGAGGGCTTTGGCGAAGTACAGGAAATGATCGATATATGCGATTTTGCGGTTGGCCTCTCCAGACAGCTGTATGGCTTAACCATGCATTCGGAGAGACCCAGTCACCGGATGTATGAACAGTGGCACCCGCTAGGTATTGTCGGCATCATCTCTGCATTCAACTTTCCTGTAGCAGTATGGAGCTGGAATGCAGCTCTGGCTTTGGTTTGTGGTAATGTGTGTGTATGGAAACCCTCTTCCAAAACACCACTTTGCGCCGTGGCCTGCCAACACATTCTTGCCAGCGTGTTAAAAGCAAACGATTTGCCCGAAGGCATCAGCTCTCTCCTTATAGGAAACGCTGTAGGTGATATGATGAACAATGACAAGCGTATCCCTTTGGTATCCTTTACAGGCTCTACCCGAATTGGCCGCCATGTATCCTCTGCAGTTGCAGGTCGTTTCGGGCAAACTATTCTGGAGTTGGGCGGAAACAATGCCATTATTATATCTAAGGACGCTGATCTTGATATGTCTATCATTGGCGCCGTTTTTGGCGCAGTAGGTACTGCAGGACAAAGATGTACTTCGACCAGACGCCTTATTATTCATGAAGACATTTATGGTACCTTTAGGGATAAACTGGTTAAAGCCTATGGACAGCTCAGAATAGGCGATCCACTTGACCAGCACAACCATGTAGGCCCTCTTATTGACACCGCAGCAGTAGACATGTACCAGAAAGCCATTGAAAAAGGAATTTCGGAGGGTGCAAAATTCATTGTAGAGGGTGGCATTCTTAAAGGAGATCAATATGTTTCAGGCTGTTATGTAAAACCTTGTGTGGCCGAAGTTGAAAACCATTATGAGATTGTTCAGGAAGAAACCTTTGCTCCAATCCTTTACCTCATCAAATACAAAACTCTTGATCAGGCCATAGCCCTTCAAAATGGCGTGCCCCAAGGACTTTCTTCCGCAATAATGACCTTAAACCTTCGCGAAGCAGAAGAATTCTTATCCGTTAACGGATCTGACTGCGGAATTGCCAATGTCAACATTGGAACTTCAGGAGCAGAGATTGGTGGTGCGTTTGGCGGTGAAAAAGAAACAGGAGGGGGAAGAGAAAGCGGATCTGATGCCTGGAAAGGTTACATGCGCAGACAGACCAACACCATTAACTATTCAAACACCCTTCCTTTAGCTCAGGGAATCAAATTTGACCTGTAAAATCAGGACAAAATAACCGGACAACAAAAAACACATCTGTTTTTTTCAAAAGCGGCTTTTTTAAAGCCGCTTTTTTTTTGTATTTCAACCGCGTTATTTCATCTATTTTAAAAAATGGCTTTTCTTCTATATACTTTTTTTTGAAAGCATTTCAATTTGATGTAAGTTTAAAGATTTTTATATGCTTATCCTCCTTTTGTTTTAACTTTTAACCTATGTTACGCGTAGATAGCTCCAAACCATGTAAAATCGTTTATTCCTTATGCAAACATGAGTTTTTAGGCTATGTAATTGAACCCCATATGGTTCAACTCAATCCTCAGGGCGATTTTTCTTTAACCTATCAACGTCTTTTCAGTCATACCGCTAAAGAATTTGCCCGTCACCTGCTGTCTCTTATACACATCTGACGCTGCCGACGAACGTAAAAAAGGGGGGGGGGGGGGGGGGGGGGGGGGGGGGGGGGGGGGGGGGGGGGGGG
>NZ_JAELTV010000515.1 GCF_016429005.1 Pedobacter sp. ASV19 | reverse complement strand
CCCCCCCCCCCCCCCCCCCCCCCCCCCCCCCCCCCCCCCCCCCCCCCCCCCCCCCTTTTCAAGCAGCAGACGGCATACGAGATAGAGCTGCCTGTCTCGTGGGCTCGGAGATGTGTATAAGAGACAGGATTATACCCATAGGCTCTGAAATTAGTTTCAGGACGTTCAATCTGTCGTATTTCACTCCCAAGAATAGCCGTTACCCCATGCAGCTCACCTATGTTATGGTTATAATTGAGCTGTGCCCGAAATTGTTGACTTTGCAGCAAACTGTTAGAAAAATCAGCAATTGCTCCCCTTGGCACTCTATAATTTACATCATTCGTTAATGGATCTGTATATGTAAACCTGTTCACCAGGTTTCTTGTAAAATAACTATCTGTATCATAAACAGTTTTCCCGTCATTTTGCTGTCTTTCATACTGATACTTCAAGTCAATTCCAACTAAAGAGTTGATCTTGTAGGTTAAACCGAGATTACCTGTAAAATCGAACAACCTATTTTCTACAACACTATGTGCGTAGTCGTCTAAAGGATAATAATTCCAGTCCAAAAGTTTATTATTCGAAATTCCATCCAGAAAGGATTGTCTGTAATCTTTAATAACAGCTAATTTTTGCCCAAAGTCATCCACAAGTCTGGTATAAGGAGGCAAATTTCCATTTGCAGTTTTAAGATCAAAGAAGCCAGGTTTTCCATTACCAGCAGCACTCTTTGTCAAATATAAAGACGCACTAATCTGCAACTGATCCGATGCCTTCCAGGTATTGCTCATCTGTAAATTCAAGCGGTTATCTTTCGCTGCTAACGCGCTGGTATTTCGGTCATAGCCTACAGAAAACAACCAGGAATAAGCAGACGAACCACCTCTGGCGCTCAATGCGTATTGCTGACCAACTGCTGTTTGATAAAAATACTTATTCAGATCATTCCGGTAATCGTTCAATCTATAACTATCAAGCTGTATTTGGGCCTCTTCTGAACTAAGCGTACCATTTAGCTTTTTAAATAAAACTTCGTACACGGGTGAAAAAGACGGCTGATTGACATTGGAGATATCCCCAATTTTATATTTCTTCTCAAATAAATCCTTTTCAAGGTCAATATAGTCACTGGAAGACATTTGCGGCAAACTAAAAAGGTCAGGCTTTGCAGTGAAAGAAATATTGGAATTAAAATCTACACGAACAGGTTGATTAAAACGCCCTTTTTTTGTCGTAATTACGATGACTCCATTTCCAGCTTTTGTACCCCAAATAGATGCGGCAGCGGCATCTCTGAGAATAGTGATATTTTCTACATCATTTGGATTAATGTTTTTAAGATCACCGTTATAGGGAAAATTATCAACAACAATAAGTGGACCTTTAACACCAAGAATAGTGGTTTGACCACGTACCATCATATTCTGTGTTCCTGAACTTACACCGGTATATTTGTCAATAGAAAATCCATTAGCAACCGCCTCCAGACGATCCAGAACATTTCTGCTGACCTGCTCGTTAAAAGTTTTAAGATCAACCGTGCTAAAGGAACCGGTAGCCCGCTCTTTCGGGATAACCTGATAACCGGTATATACGTTAACTTCCTGAAGCATACCTGCTTCTGCCCGCATTTGCAACTCAAGAAATACTGTCGTTCCTGAGATGGGTATTGTGAGCTTCTGATAGCCTACAAAAGTAACTATAAGCGAATCTGGCAGATAGCTGGCGGAAATCGTAAACAGACCGTCATACCCAGAGTAACTATGCCCACCGGATAATTTCATTTGCAGGCCTGCTCCCACCATCAGCTTACCCGTTGCTGCGTCAACAATTCTTCCCTTCACTATTTTCTGCCCGCTATTGTTTTGGGCCATCAAAAAGAATGGGATCAGAATACAACATAACAAGTTATAATATCTCATATGATTTGGTTTAAAATGATATTTGTAATTTATTTACAGGTCTAAATACCAGCACAGTAAGTGTTCTGATTTGCTCAGTTAGGCTCAAGCCTTGCTTTTCTAAACAAGCTTTAAGTGCCGGCAAATCAGTGAGGTCCTGTGGTAAGTCCAGGTTAACCGGAGTGGAATAACCGCTTTCATCCAGTAAGGGTAACGGCAACTTTTGATTCAAATAATTAATCAATAATGATAATTGCTGCCCGCGAATATAGTTTAGTGATTCCCGGCTATTAAAAAGGTATCCGACAGGCAATCCGGAATCGGATTTTCTATATCCGACATCTTTGAGTACAAGACAGACAGTCTTCTTTTCTTCAAATACTGCAGTCCAGCCAAAGTATTGCTCCAGTTGCCTTCGCATTCTGGTTTTCACGACATCTATGCTTGTAGGCGGACATATCAGTTCGAAACAGAAATCACGGGGATCTTCAACTTTCCGCTGCAGTATATTCAGGGAGTCGGACACCATATAAATTCGGTTCCGGGGAACAGACATCGCATTGTAAGCCAGCCGGAACAAATCAATCCTGGAGGCATTTAAACAACAATACCGCCCTATCATTCCAGACTTATTCTTGGTTTCCAGTGTTTGAGATGCAATTCCGGAAATAGCACCCGATATTTGGGAACGGTACAGGATCTGATCTCCCATCCCTGTCTCTTATACACATCTGACGCTGCCGACGAACGTAAAAAAGGGTTTTGGTGGGGGGGGGGGGGGGGGGGGGGGGGGGGGGGGGGGGGGGGGGGGGGGGGGGGGGGGGGGGGGGGGGGGGGGGGGGGGGGGGGGGGGGGGGGGGGGGGGGGGGGGGGGG
>NZ_JAELTV010000514.1 GCF_016429005.1 Pedobacter sp. ASV19 | reverse complement strand
GCATAAAACGTATAAGTTATGGCACCACAATCAATTTCACGAAAAGACTTTATTAAAAATTCTTCTATTCTACTTGCCGCAGGGGGTAGTCTGCTGAATTCAGTTCCTGCACTTGCCATAGAACAAGCCAAACCTGATATTACAGGTAAAGCAGTTAAGCTAAAGAATGTAAGGCTGGAAACTGGTTTTGAGTACAAAGAGGATGAGGTTAGTCATACCACAACCGATCTGTTCATCGTTGAAATTGATCATGGAAAAATCAAAGCCATTTTGCCGAACGACCCTAAAGCAGATGCCATTGATGCAAAAGGATTATTAATGTTGCCGGCATTCAGAGACATGCACATCCACCTGGATAAAACTTATTATGGTCTTCCCTGGAGGGCAAATTCCAGCAAACGCAGAACGGTGAAAGACATGATTGCATATGAGCAGCAGGTGATTCCGGACTTGCTGAAAACTTCTGTACCCCGTACAGAAAAACTGATCGAACTTTTGCAGTCTAAAGGGACCAATTATGCCAGATCGCACGTCAATATTGAACCCACGTCTGGTCTTGACTCTTTAAGACACCTTGAACAGGCCCTTGCCAATAAAAAGGATTCCTTCCAGGCTGAACTGGTTGCTTTTCCTCAGCATGGAATCTATTACACTAAAACAGAGCCCCTGATGAAAGAAGCGGCAAAAATGAATGTCGATTTTATTGGTGGCCTGGATCCTTATAGTATTGATGGAAGTATAGAAAAACACATGGATTTCATTGTACAACTGGCCTTGGATAACCAAAAGGGAATAGATATCCACTTGCATGAATCCGGAGAATCTGGAATGAAAACAATTGAATACCTGATCAATAAAGTAATTGAAAATCCTGTTTTAAAAGGAAAAACCTTTGTTAGCCATAGTTTCGCTCTGGCGCATCTGGATCAGAAGAAAACTGAAGAAATTGCAGAAAAGCTCGGAAATGCACAGGTCGGTATCACCTCAACTATTCCTTTTGCAGGCACTATTATGCCTATTCCTACGCTTTATAAATATGGCGTAGATGTAATGGCGGGTAATGATTGTATCGTTGACCATTGGAGCACGTTTGGCTCGGGAAGCATTCTGCAAAAGGTTAATCTTTCGGCTCAGCTTTATGGATACCGCAATGAATTTGCGCTTTCCCGAAGTCTGCGACTGGCTACACATAATATTCTTCCTTTAGATGACAAGGGCAACCAGCAATGGCCTAAAGCCGGAGATACAGCAGATTTTGTATTGGTGGAAGCCAGTTGTTCGGCTGAAGCTGTATCAAGAGTCTCTCCGGTGAAATCTTTGATACACCGTGGAAATATAGTGTACTAAGCAGATAGGTACTGAACGACAGCCATTACAGGGCCTTCAACAATTTCTACTTTATGGTTTGTTTGCAAAGGGATTTGTGTATATCCTCCTGTTTCCAGGTAAAAACTGTGGCCGTCAACAGTACATTTACATTTTCCACTAAGAATCAAAAAACTCTCATATACATCGTGGTGGGTTTCGTCTTCAATATCAACTGAAGAAACAACCAGTACCTGCATCAGGCCGGGCTGCTCTCCTATTGGCTCGCAGAAGTTTTCGGCCTGTAGGGCTTCCGGAAATTGATCTGCAACAAAGCGAAGCCATTCTTGAACATCCGAATTTTTGTCAACGGGTGTCAGGCTATATGCTGTAGCACTGGTTTCCATTATTCTGCGTTCAATTCTTTCCCGCAGTTCGGATGAGGGTTCAACAGCATGTACTTGTGCATACGATTCAAGGGCCACTTCTATGGCCTCTATTTCATGATTAAGTTCAGGAAACTTCAAGATCATATCCTGAACTTCTGCCCTTTCCTGTTCAGGGAGCAGGTTCAAAACATAAAGTTCTAAAATGCCACTTTCTATATAGGTTTGCAGGTTCAAGGTCTACGGGGTCTTTTTTTGAATGTTTACAGCAGATAAAGATAAGATCTTTTATCAATGGATCTGGAAATATTCGTTCAATCTTCCTTAGGCGGCATAGCTGGTGGATTTCCATCACGGACCGCTCTATAGTGAGGAGATAGAATTTCAACGCCTGCATCGTTAAACACATCCAGCGTATTTCGATACAAATTACTGTAAATCACGGCTTGTTTGTTGGCTTCTTTAATATAAGTATTGAGCTGGTAGGAAACATAAAAATCGTCAAGTCCGGTTTGTAAAATAAAGGGTTTGGGTTCTTTCAACACATCTTCGGTTCTATCTGCAGCCTCCAGCATCAGTTTATGAATGGTTGTCCAGGGAATATCATAACCCAAAGTCATTGTATAATTTAAAATTAAGCCTTCCCCTCCCTCTTTAGTGTTGGTAGAATAGTTAACAGTACTGGAGGAAAGAACTGTAGAATTTGGCACGGTGATGTCTTCATTTTTGATGGTCTTGATGCGGGTAACCAGCATTGTTTTCTCCAGTACATCTCCTACCACATCTCCTATTTTCACCCTGTCTCCTACTTTAAAAGGACGCATATAGGTAATCACCAGTCCGGCAACGATGTTGGTAATGGCACTGGATGACCCAAGTGATATTAAAATACCAAGAAAGACAGATACCCCTTGAAAAGCTGCAGATTTAGAGCCTGGCAAATAGGGAAAAACAATCACCAACATAAAAGCATAAAGCAAAATTCTCAGGATATTGAATGTTGGAATGGCCCAGTCCTGTCTCTTATACACATCT
>NZ_JAELTV010000513.1 GCF_016429005.1 Pedobacter sp. ASV19 | reverse complement strand
CCCCCCCCCCCCCCCCCCCCCCCCCCCCCCCCCCCCCCCCCCCCCCCCCCCCTTTTAGATGTGTATAAGAGACAGACAGAGCTCAGGCCCAAAACCACTCTACCTTCAAAAACATGTGATGGACACCGTTGAACGCTTTGTTACTATTGCATTCCATAAAACTTTCAAAATTACAGATCAGATCTCACTGCAATTTATACCCGTCGGTCACTTATTAGGTGCAGCAGCCGTTGTTCTCACTATACAAGAAAACGGAAAGGAAAGAAAAATAGCCTTCACCGGTGATATCGGAAGAAAAAACTACCCTGTACTTGTTGATCCGGAGCCTTTACCGGAAGTTGACTATCTGGTTTCAGAATCTACCTATGGTGGAAAACTACACAGTACCGGCATCACACTCGAAGAGAAGTTAACGGAGACCATAAACGAAGCTTGTGTTAAATTTCCTGGTCGACTCATTATACCGGCATTTAGTATTGGCAGAACCCAATCTCTTGTGTATACCTTAAATAAGATTTTTACCAAGGGTCTGCTTCCTCCAGTAAAGATATTTGTCGACAGCCCCCTCGCCATCACGGCCACAGATATCTACCGTAAACACCATCAGCTGGTGAATGAAGAATCTAAAGAATTTTACACCAGCCATGGAGATGAATTTAAATTCAAAGAACTCTCCTATGTAGAAGAAAAAAGAGAAAGTATTTCCATATCCAACTATCATGAACCTTGTATCATCATCTCCTCTGCGGGAATGCTTGAAGGCGGGCGTATTCAGGATCATCTGTATCATAACATACAGAATTACTACTGTACCATATTATTTATTGGTTATTGTGCAAAAGGAACTTTGGGGAATCGTTTATTGCGGGGAGATCCAATTGTTCGCTTAAGAAACCGTGACCTGATGGTTTATGCCAGTATCAAGCAAACCGATCTCCTTAGTGGACATGGAGACCATAACGACCTTGTCAATACAGTAAAGTCCCAGGATCCCGTAAAATTAAACACAGTGTTCCTTGTTCATGGAGAAGATAAAAGCCTTTTAAGCTTATCTGAAGCACTGGAAACTGAGGGATACCGTGTAATCATTCCACAGAAAGGGCAAACATTTGATTTATCAAGCTAAAAAAGTTATTTTGTAGCAAATACTATACATATTTTTCACCAAAGCGGGGAATTCAATTCAATTCTCCAAAATCGGCACTATCTAAGCAACCCACTGATAACTAAGCGATTTAGCTTAAAATTAACTTAAAATCACTTTTGGCAGGGTTATTACTTATGGTTAGTCAATCCAGTATATTATTGGATCATTAATATCTAACTATAAAAAAGATGAACTCAAAAATTACAAAATCGGCAATGATATTATCCTTGGTAGGATTATCGACAAGTCTGTTTGCGCAGGACACGCCAGCTGATTCCACATCGCGCTTTTCCAAAAAAGATTTTCGTACCTGGTCAATTGGTTTAAATGGAGGTATGCTAACGCACTATACTCCTTTCAACGGAAGAAGTAACGGAGATTATAAAACTCCACAGGAAGCCTGGGGTTACGGAGGTTACATTAAGAAACAAATTACTCCGGGATTTGGCATTCAGGCAGACTTTTTAGCTGGTAAAGTGAAGGGTATGAGAAGTAATGATCTTACTTTAACTCCAGCTCAAAGTGATGCGTCGCACTTCGTAACACGTATTGATTGGTCTGCAGCTTTAAAAGGTAACTTTACAATAGCGAATCTAAGCATGAACCATAAACGCAGTGTATTCTCACCATATCTAACTGTAGGTGCAGGATATATGTCTTCAAGTGCTAATGTTGACTATAGTGTAGCTAGTGGTGCCGCTCAAAGCGAAGGCTACAAAGAAAACTGGTTCGTACCAGTAGGTGCCGGTTTTAAAATTGGAGTGGCAAAGGGCCTGAATATTGATTTAGGTTACGATGTAAACTTCATGAAATCCAAAACATTTGATGGATACAATGGAGCAGCCAACGACAGATTCTCTTATGCCCACGCTGGGGTAGAGATTGCCTTGGGTAAAAAAGGTACTTCTCAATTGCAAAACTACAGTGCAATCGCTGCTTTACGTGAAGAAAGCGCTGCAGAAAGTGCAGATCTGAGAAGAGCATTATCTACTCAGGAAGAAAATGCAAGAAGAGACAGAGAAGCATTAGTTGCAAAATACAACCAGGAAATGGGTGATGATGATGGTGATGGCGTAGCCAACAAATTTGACAAATGCCCTGGAACTCCAGCTGGAACAGTTGTAGATGGTGCAGGATGTCCATTGGTAGCCCCTAGACAGATCATCAAAGAGAAAGTAATCGTAACTGAAGCAGATCGTAAAGTAGTAAGCGAAGCGATTAAAAACCTGGAATTTGATTTGGGTAAAGCAACCATCAGAGCAAAATCTTATCCTACGCTAAATAAAGTTGCAGCTTTATTGGTTGAGAAAAACTTTAGTCTGAAACTTGCTGGTCACACTGACAATACTGGCTCAATGGCAACTAACCTGCGTCTCTCTAAAGAAAGAGCGGAAGCCATCAGAACTTACCTGGTAGCACAAGGCGCAAATGCATCCAGAATTGAAGCAACAGGATACGGTCCAAACCAACCAATTGCAACAAACAAAACTGCCGCTGGTCGTCAGAAAAACAGAAGGGTTGAATTCACTTTATATTAATCCTTAGAGCTGTCTCTTATACACATCT
>NZ_JAELTV010000512.1 GCF_016429005.1 Pedobacter sp. ASV19 | reverse complement strand
CCTTTAGTCTGGAGGATATTTTGGAAACTGCGCGGATTGCCGAACCTAAAATGACTAAAATATTAAGCCAGTTAATCGCTACTTTATAATGTGTAAATTTCTTGTTCTTTCTGTTTTGTTTTGTTTACTGCTGTTTGGGCAGGGGGCCTTTGCACAGGATTTAAAGACGACTGTTAGGGAGAATAAAGAATTGGATTCTTTAAGAAAGAAGCTGGACGGAGGGAAGGACTCTGTGGTATTTACTTCTAAATATGTCAGGTACACTACACTCGGGTTAACAAGGGACAGTATACAAACTTTTCCCTTAGATACAAGTTTAAGGAATTTTCAGAATTACAGTGTATTGAATCAACCCCGAAGGCCGACTATAAATACCGGAGGGCCGGGAATGGCCGCGCAACTGATGCTTTTTGAACCTTCGAAAAGCATTGGATTTGATCCTGGTTTTCACTCGTTTGATATTTATAAGATGAGCCCTGAAGACATTATCTACTACCAGGCGCGTACGCAGTTTAGCAATCTGTATTATGTAAGTGGTGGGCCGGAGCAGGTTTTTAAAGCGACGCATACTCAGAATATAAAACCAAACCTGAATGTTGGTGCGAATTATTATCAGATTGGATCCAAGGGGGTGTATACCAATCAGAAAGCAAACGATTTGAATACTTCGCTGTTCACCTGGTATCAATCTCCAAATAAACGTTATAACTTGTGGACTACGGCTATTTTTAGCAGTTTTAAAGCGGGAGAAAATGGTACGGTAAATAATGATAATCTGTTTACTAATGTGGACGCTACTCAGCGTGTATCTCACGAAGCAGAGGTGGTAAGGCTAACCACAGCTAAACAGCGCTGGCACAATAATATCTTCTTTCTTAAGCAAAGTTATTTTATTGGCCGTATTGATACGGTTGAGCAGCCGGTGATGAAGAAAGTGTTGCCTACCAATAAAGTGACCTATACAGTTTCTTATAATACGCAGTCGTTTGGCTTCTCTAAAAGTGAAGCTGATGATCATTCTGTTTTGCCAAAGGGATTGATTGATACGGTTTCTACAAATGATTCTACAAATGTAAGCCATTTACGGAATGAATTTATTTATAGTTTTTTCCTTCGGGGTAAGTCAGAGGCTTTTATTAAAAATGAATTAAAAATAGATGTTGGTATCAGACATGATTATTATAAATATACGCAGCTTGCCCGTTATGCTGATTTAACCAATTATTACGACTATAGTGCGACTTTTCAGAATTCGACATTGCTGGGTGCATTAGGTTATCGCTTCAGCGACCGGATGGATTTGAATGTGGATCTCCAGCAAATTTTTCAGGGTCGGCAAATCGGCGATTTTTTGTATGAGGCCAAGAGTAACGTACGGCTGAGTAATGCAGTGGGCCGTGTGGTTCTGGGGGCTTATATCCAAAATAAATCTCCTGAAGAGGTGTATACCCGATATTTTGGAAATCATTACAACTGGCTTAAGGATGATTTAGACAGAACCAAAACCATAAATCTATCTTTCAATTATATCAATGATAAATATAAGTTTGAGGCTGGTGCAAAGTATTACCTGATCAATAAATATCTGTATTTTGCCCAGGTAGGCAGTGGAGTGGATATTGCACCTACTCAAGAGGGTGGAAGTATTAATTTGTTAAAAGTTACTGTTGGTAAAAAAGTAGACTTTGGTAAATTCCATTTGGACAGTTATCTGGTTTATCAAAAAACAGATAGCAAAAGTATTTTGCGTACACCAGAGGTATATACTTTTAACAGCCTGTACCGTAACCAGACCTTTTTTAAAGTTCTTAAAACGGATGTGGGGATAGATTTAAGATATAATACTCCTTATGATGCTTTAGCTTACTCGCCAGCGGCAAGCCAGTTTTATACATTGAATAATGGACCTCAACTCAAAACAGAACCCATTATTGACGTTTGGGTAAGGGCGAGTCTGAGAAAGGCGAACCTTTTTGTGAAATATGATTATGTTAATCAGGGTTTATTTTCCAAAGGCTATTACAGTGTGTATAAATATCCAATGCCAGATCGTATGCTGAAATTTGGAGTAAGCTGGAATTTCTACGATTAAGTTTTCTGTGGTTTCTTTTTTGCTGCAGGAAAAAGTACATTGTTTAAGATCAGGCGGTATCCCGGTGAGTTTGGGTGGAGGTTCAGATCTGTTGGGGGGTCGCCTACGAGGTGCTGATAGTCTTCAGGATCATGTCCTCCATAAAAAGTGAATTGTCCCTTTCCGAATTCTCCATGAAGATAGCGTACCTCTTCCGCACCTTTGTTTTCACCAAGTACAGTAATGTCCGGTTTGACCAGGGATTTTCTGAAGGCAGTCGTTTGTCCCATAAAGCCCTTGATGACTTTTTCATGGTTTTGGGTCAGCATTGTTGGAACTATATCCCACTTTGCTGAAAAATCGAAAAGAGTAAAGAAGTCATTGCTTTGGACAAGTGTCCGGGTTTGAGTGACGTCTATGTTTGAAAATTTATAATTGGAAGGATTCAGGTCGATCGTGAAATCTTTAAAAGCAAAGGTTTTATTGAAATTGAGCTTTGATTGTGCATTCGGATCTGCAGCGTCTCCGTCAAACACTGTCTCTTATACACATCTGACGCTGCCGACGAACGTAAAAAAAGTGTGTGGGGGGGGGGGGGGGGGGGGGGGGGGGGGGGGGGGGGGGGGGGGGGGGGGGGGGGGGGGGGGGGGGGGGGGGGGGGGGGGGGGGGGGGGGGGGGGGGGGGGGGGGGGGGGGGGGGGGGGGG
>NZ_JAELTV010000511.1 GCF_016429005.1 Pedobacter sp. ASV19 | reverse complement strand
GAAATGCGATGACCGTCTTTATGAAGGTACTGTTTTTCAAAAGGAGGACATACCCCTAATTTTTTTATTTGTTGTAAGGCGGCCTGGGTAACAGGCATATATTCTTCGGGGGTAATTTTATTCCAGTTCAGACCTTTAGCCAAATCTTCACGGCTGTAACCGATCATCTTAATAAAAGCATCATTGGCATCTTCAATGTTGCCAGTGTCTATGTCGCAAAACAACATGCCAATTACATTGGAATCGAAAATCTTTCTAAACTTGCGTTCGCTTGATGTCAACTTATTTTCCGTTTCAACCAGGGTTGTAATATCAACCATCGAGCCTACCATGCGATAGGGCGTTTGAAAGTCGTCCTTCATGATTGTTCCCCTGTCCAGAATAACAGCATAATGCCCATTTTCCTTTTTCACCCTGTATTCTGCAGACCACTGAGATTCTCCTCTATTGATAGCATCATATACACTATCTTGTACCCTTTTCCTATCTTCAGGATGAATTTTATCAAACCAGAAAACAATGTTATCATTCTCTTCTTTTTGTTCATAACCAAACATCGAAGTAAAATTATCGCTCCTCCATATGGTGTTATCAGCAAGTGTCCAGTCCCAAATGGTATCATTGGTTGCCCTTGACACCTGTTTAAACCTTTCTTCGCTTTCAGATAGCTCCATTGTCCGCTCCTTAACCTTCAATTCCAGCTCCGTATTTAATTTTTTAAGATTTTCCCTAACACTGATTAGTTCGTTGTAATTTTTCTTTATCTTCTGATCAGCAGCTTTCTGATCTGTAATATCGGTGAGCGTAGCCACAAAACCATCCGACATCTTTACAGCAACGAGATGAAACCATCTGAGTGCCGAACTCTGAAACTCCGTTTGCAGCACACCTCCTTTTTCAACTACATGAATGTATTTACCAAATAAATTTCCTTCCGATAATTCAGGTATTTGTTTGACAAGCAAGGCCTCCTTCAAATCTTCCGCACTCTTATCAAAGAAGCTTAGCGCAGCATTATTAAATGAAACACACTTGAAGTCTGTAATAAAATGATCCTGGTTACGTATCGCTGTAAAAACAAATATGGCATTCAGGCTGGCATTAAAAACCCCGTTAATCAGGTTATTTAAGGCCGTAATTTGCGAAATATCCACGAAGGTGACCACTACACCGTCATTTTTCTTGTCCTGTCGAACATAAGGTAAGATCCGCATTAAACTTCTGGTTCCATTTTTTAAAGCAACTTCTTTTTCCAAGCTATGTCCGGTCAATAAGACCTTTCTGATCTCACCAATAAAATTTTCGGATTGGACATTATTGGAAATATGTTCGATAGAACGACCAATATCTGCATCAATCAGATTGACCATATTCACTGCTGCCGGATTGAACTTACGAATGTAAAGTCCATTATCCAGAAAAACCTGACCTATGTCTGTACTTCTGAAATAATTATCAAGATCATCGTTCAACTCCACCAGGTCCTTTATTCTCAACTGATGTTCTGTGTTTAAAGTATGTAATTCTTCATTCAGAGACTGCAATTCTTCATTACCAGACTGAAGTTCTTCATTTGCAGAAAGTAATTCTTCATTTGTGGACTGTAATTCCTCATTAGTGGTTTCCATCTGTTCTACTGCCACTTGCAAATTGTTCCTGGTTTCGTTCAACTCTGCCTCCAGTTCATAGATGTATTCACTATGCTGATCTGAAGAAAGAGAATGTAATGCCAGTTCTTCTTTACCAGGAATAATCTCTGCGACACTTTCTCTAAAAACAATCATGGTCAAACCTGTGTCTTGTGCAGGAGGCTGTATAGAAATATTTATATATATATCTTCTTCTTCCCGCTTCATCCTGATTTTGGTCAGGTGTACGGTAACATTCTCTTTCCAGCATCGGCGCAGTGCATTGTTCAGCACAATAGCAATTTCTCTGGAAACCATTTTGAGGACATTAAGTTCCATCTTTTGATCAGGAAGAGAAAGAAACTTTTTGTAATTACCTACGGCTTCCTTAATTAAGTAACCTCTGTCTATAAAAACACCTGCAAATCCGAGCTCTTCTGCAATAAATTTATGAAGCCGGACTTCCCCGGTGCTCTGCACCGGCTCTTTCTGCTGCCCTGATCTCTTGTCTTTTACCGGGAGAAACGGACCTGCTGTACTATAAGTATTGAAATTTGAGTAGTGAACGGGGCCAGATTTTTGATATATCTTCCATTTACCAGAGATTTCATTGATGCCTTCTTTTAATACGCCTGCGGTCTCACTTGAACCCAAAAACAAGTATCCTTTCTTATTCAATGAAAAGTGAAAGGTGGAAAGCACTTTTTCCTGCAAAACACTATTCATGTAGATTAGCATATTCCTGCAATTGACCAAATCGTTTTTAATAAATGGCGGAGACTTGATCACATCATGACGGGCAAATACGATTTGTTTTCTGATTTCAGGATTTACACTAAAAAAGTTCTCATCCTGCGTAAAATATTTTTTAAAAAGACCCGGCTTGATTTCTTTTTTCAGATAATTTGGGTACTGGTTTCTGGCTGCAATCTCAATGCTTTTCTCATCAATGTCAGTTGCAAAAATTTTAACTTCGAGTATTTTTCCTGACTTTCTTATGCACTCGTTAAGGAGAATTGCGACAGAGTAGGCTTCCTGACCAGTACTGCTGTCTCTTATACACATCTGACGCTGCCGACGAACGTAAAAAAAAAGTTTTTTGGAGGAGGAGAAGGGGGGGGGGGTGGGGGGGGCGGGGGGGTGGGGGGGGGGGTG
>NZ_JAELTV010000510.1 GCF_016429005.1 Pedobacter sp. ASV19 | reverse complement strand
CCCCCCCCCCCCCCCCCCCCCCCCCCCCCCCCCCCCCCCCCCCCCCCCCCCCCTTTTAGATGTGTATAAGAGACAGGGGTAATGTACGGGTAAGTTTTGAAGATCAGGGAGGAGTAGCAGTTGTGCGCCAGGAAAACAGCTATTATCCATTTGGAATGGTTATGCCCGGTAGTAACATTGCTACCCCAACAACACCCAACAACAATTTGTATAATGGAGGTTCGGAGTGGCAAAATGATTTTAGCAATTTACCAGATTATTATAATACTTATTATAGAAACTACGATGCCGCACTTGGTCGTTTTATCTCAGTAGACCCTAAAGCTGAGGGAGATTTGGATCAAACACCCTACCATTATGCATTGAATAATCCTTTAAGTTACAATGATCCATTAGGGGATAAACCTTATCCTATGAGATCTATTTCTATATTTGCAGGGTTAGAGTCGAGCTACCGTGGGGGTAATGGAGGCGGAGGCGGATATAGCGTTAGTAGTTATCTCCAGCAGCGATATGACAAGATGATGGAACGCCAGAATAGCCGGGGCGAATGGAATGAGTATCTTGGACAATATATGCCAACGGAGAAAGAAGTCAATGACGTGATTGCTAAGTATGGTGCAACTGTTATTAAGCAGGGGTCAAAAGAGATGAATGCCATTTTATCGGGTAATGCGAGCTTTTCTTATAGCAATGGGTATTTATACATTCACAGTACATATACTGAACCTGGGTTTGTTCTGAAGGGTATAGACCTAATGAGGATACCTGCTGGAAATGTGGGGGGGGATGTTCCACATCCAAGAGGGGCAATAGGCGGCCCCGTACCTCTGTATGGCAATTTCTTAGGTCCTGGACCTGACGGCCCCAAAGGTAACCCCTATCAATTAATAGGATATAACGGTAAAGTATTAAAACCAATTGACATGCTTGATGCAGCGGCACAAAGACACGATTATCTATACTGGAAATTAAAAGCCAGTGGCGTTTCGGGTGCATTTCTTGCTAGACAAGTTTATTTTGCTGATCTTCAATTAGCACGTGATGCTGCTGAAGTGATGACAAGATGGGATTTAGGTCAAAATGATGCCATTACAGGGAAGCCAATATCGTCGGCCGAAGCTGCTTGGGCTGAAGGTGCGTCTCTCTTATTTGGTATACTAGGTACTGTTAAATTCAGCACATATTTTTATTAAAGTAATATGAAAAAAGCAATAATCATCACAGTTATAACAGCATTAGTAATTAGTGGCCTTATATATTTTGTTAGCCGAATGACGTCAGGGAATTCTGTAATTAAGAAATATTCGTATTCGGGTAGTGTTAAAGAATTTATTTCTCATGTTCAAGTTTTTTTTGGAAAAGATTCAACCATTGTTTCTACAATAACTGACACAACTCGTGCTACTCAAAAAGATCACACCTATTATATTAGTATTGAACTGAGGAATAATGAGCATGACATTTTATATAGTATAGCATGTGAAAATGATAGTAAAAGCTCAACATCAGGCACTGTTATAGAATTGGTGATGGCTTATGATAAAATCAATAACGTTGGAGGGTATCGTAAAGAGGCCAAAGGCATTCAACCGTTAGTAAACAATTTTGATATCAATTTTCTTACTCCTTTGAAAAATAGCCAAAATATTAAAATAGTGTCTTTAGAATGATGAAAAGGTTGGAGGAGCTTACTTAAAAAGAGAATTTCTTACATGTTGTATTGTTATCAGTTGCTGGTGGCATGGGAAAATTGGAACAAGGTTTGCCATACAGTATAATAAAAAATTAATTGTCCAGGTCTAAGTATTGGTGTATAAGAAAGGCCAACATTTTAGATTTAATTTTGGGAAGAGATAGTTATCTCTTCCCTTTTTTATTTTTAATCAAAATCCCCTCAGGATCGCCTCCCTCAAAATCCTAACAGCTCCACCAATTTCTTGGTGTTATTTTCATTTCTATTAAATATACTTCAAAATCTTATAACTTAATTTTGCTTTATAGTACGGTATATTTAATTTATGTGTAAAATAATTTGCTTTATATTTGGATTGAAACGAAATAATTTTTAAACTTGATTAATATTTGAATTAATTAAGTAATACACCTAAAATTAACGGAATGATCATCTCAAACTCACGTAACCGTCAGGAGTCTGCCAGGGGAGATCCGGTTGAATGGAAAACAGAGGGTTACCCCTGTAAAACTGGGAATTAGCCTTAAAACTGGCAAAAGAGGGAGGTCATTACCTGCTGCAGAAGGTTGATTCTTTTCTCCCTTAGCCGATTTATTATTCATTTAACACAAAAAAAATAATGAAAACAATCTCAAAAAACATCAAGTTCCTCCGTCAAAAAATGGGATGGAGGCAACGTGAAGTAGCGGAGCTACTTAAAATTTCTATTCCCGCATTTTCGAAAATTGAAACGGGGGTAACGGATGTCAATATTAACAGGCTCCGTCAAATTGCAGATCTTTTTAAAGTATCTATTGTTGATATGTTTTCCAGTGACTTTACAGCACTAAAATCAGATGATACTTTGAAAATTGAAGAATTGAGTGAGAAGTTGCATCAAAGAGAAAGCTTGTTGGTAGACCTTCAAATGAAGTTGTTGCAGCATTATGAAAAGAAGCCAACAGTCATCAAAATCGGGTAATATTGATCTAACCCACTATGATCTGTCTCTTATACACAACTGACGCTGCCGACGAACGTTAGCCGGTGTAGATCTGGGTGGGGGGGGGGGGGTGGAGGGGGGGGGGGGGGGGGGGGGGGGGGGGGG